>JAJFJE010000305.1 GCA_021774355.1 Alphaproteobacteria bacterium | reverse complement strand
TGACGTCAAGTCCTCATGGCCCTTACAGGTTGGGCTACACACGTGCTACAATGGCGGTGACAATGGGCTGCGCGGCAGCGATGCCAAGCCAATCCCAAAAAGCCGTCTCAGTTCGGATTGCTCTCTGCAACTCGAGAGCATGAAGTCGGAATCGCTAGTAATCGTGGATCAGCATGCCACGGTGAATACGTTCCCGGGCCTTGTACACACCGCCCGTCACACCATGGGAGTTGGTTTTACCCGAAGCCGGTGCGCTAACCCGCCCAGGAAACTGAGTGGGAGGCAGCCGACCACGGTAAGGTCAGCGACTGGGGTGAAGTCGTAACAAGGTAGCCGTAGGGGAACCTGCGGCTGGATCACCTCCTTTCTAAGGAGCCTGGCCGAGCGTTGGTGCTGGATCCGTCCGGCACCGCAGGCGATCGACCGGGCCTTGGAACAAGCCGGCCTGTCAGGCCGGCCTCAGAGCTTCCGGCGACATCCACGACGGAAGTTCGGCCCTGTAGTTGCTTTCGGGCGGCTGCGGGTGCTGGTATCGGGGCCTTGGTTCCGGTGCCGGCGTGCGGCAGGGCCGCCGCCTTCGCTTCTCTTCCCCGAGGATCCGGTTCTGCCTGTGCGGTTGTGCGGGCGAGCCTCCAGCCGAGCCGGGCTGCGCCCTTCTTCCGGCGGGCCCGTAGCTCAGGTGGTTAGAGCGCACGCCTGATAAGCGTGAGGTCGGTGGTTCGAGTCCACCTGGGCCCACCATTGCCTGCCAATGGCACGGGATGGGTTTGCCCCTGGCGGTGCGTTCAGGCGCCGGGCGTGCGCGTTCGCGCGCCGGGCTTGCTGCGCTGACGCTCCACGGGCGCTTGGCGTGACGGCTTCAGGGGCCATAGCTCAGTTGGGAGAGCGCGTGCTTTGCAAGCATGAGGTCGTCGGTTCGATCCCGTCTGGCTCCACCAGCTTCGCTGGTTCCGCCAGCCGCGACCGGTTCGATGGCTTGCGCGCCCAGCGTGGTTTTGCAGCGCTGCCGACCAGGCGCAGCTGGAAGCCAAGCGCCATTGAGGCGCCGCGAAGCTTCAGCGCAGCGAGCCAAGCGCGCGGATGCGCGCGCCCGGCGCCTGAGGGCTTCTGCCAGAGGCAAACCAGCCAAGCGCGCGGATGCGCGCGCCCGGCGCCTGAGGGCCCTGCCAGAGGCAAAGAGCCGCCCGATCCTCGATCAAGAATAGCTTGCACAGCGCCCGAGGGCGGCTTGCGGGTGGGTTCTTTGACATTGTTAGGCATGTGAAGTTCTCGAAGACACCAGAAGCGGTGTGCTGGCCTGGAAGGGCCGGTACACCAGCGGGCTGTGTCTTTGCGTGAGAGTGTCGTGTGTGGTGGGTGAGCGCTGTCTTCGGGTGGTGTTTTGCTCGCTGTGCATGATGGTTTTGCGATCAAGCGCAATAAGGGCATCTGGTGGATGCCTTGGCACTGAGAGGCGATGAAGGACGTAGCACGTTGCGATAAGTCCCGGGGAGCTGCGAGCAGGCTTTGATCCGGGAATTTCCGAATGGGGAAACCCACCGCGCAAGCGGTATCGTGCCATGAATACATAGTGGTGCGAAGCGAACCCGGCGAACTGAAACATCTAAGTAGCCGGAGGAAAGGACATCAACCGAGACTCCGTTAGTAGTGGCGAGCGAACGCGGACCAGGCCAGTGGCCTGAGGCAGTGAACCGGAACGGTCTGGAAAGGCCGGCCAGAGCGGGTGACAGCCCCGTACGGGTAGAGCGCCTCAGGTCCTCGAGTAGGGCGGGACACGTGAAATCCTGTCTGAAATTGGGGGGACCACCCTCCAAGCCTAAGTACTCCTCAGTGACCGATAGCGAACCAGTACCGTGAGGGAAAGGTGAAAAGCACCCCGACAAGGGGGGTGAAACAGACCCTGAAACCGGATGCCTACAAGCAGTTGGAGCTCAAGGTTCGTCCTGAGTGACAGCGTACCTTTTGTATAATGGGTCAGCGAGTTGGTCTTGCGAGCGAGCTTAAGCCGTTAGGTGGAGGCGCAGCGAAAGCGAGTCTGAACAGGGCGTTCAGTTCGTAGGATCAGACCCGAAACCGAGTGATCTAGCCATGGCCAGGTTGAAGGTGCAGTAACATGCACTGGAGGACCGAACCCACGCCTGTTGAAAAAGTCGGGGATGAGCTGTGGTTAGGGGTGAAAGGCCAATCAAACTCGGAGATAGCTGGTTCTCCGCGAAATCTATTTAGGTAGAGCGTCGGATGATGACCACCGGGGGTAGAGCACTGGATGGGCTAGGGGGTCCCACAGACTTACCAAACCTAACCAAACTCCGAATACCGGTGAGTTTAGTCCGGCAGGCAGACGGCGGGTGCTAACGTCCGTCGTCGAGAGGGAAACAACCCTGACCGCCAGCTAAGGTCCCCAAGTCGTGGCTAAGTGTGAAAGGATGTGGGAAGGCCAAAACAACCAGGAGGTTGGCTTAGAAGCAGCCATCCTTTAAAGAAAGCGTAATAGCTCACTGGTCTAAACAAGCCGTCCTGCGCCGAAAATGTATCGGGGCTAAAGCCACGCACCGAAGCTGCGGGTTTGCAGCAATGCAAGCGGTAGCGGAGCGTTCCGTAAGCCTGTGAAGGGAGACCCGTGAGGGCTCCTGGAGGTATCGGAAGCGAGAATGCTGACATGAGTAGCGAGATGAGGGTGAGAAACCCTCACGCCGAAAGTCCAAGGGTTCCTGCGCAAGGTTAATCCACGCAGGGTGAGCCGGCCCCTAAGGCGAGGGCGAAAGCCGTAGTCGATGGGAACCAGGTCAATAGTCCTGGGCCTGCGGGTGGTGACGGATGGCTTAAGTTGTATCCCCTTATTGGATTGGGGGTGCGGCGACGCTGTTCCAGGAAATAGCCCCCGCGTATAGACCGTACCCGAAACCGACACAGGTGGACTGGTAGAGCATACCCAGGCGCTTGAGAGAACGATGCTGAAGGAACTCGGCAAATTGACCCCGTAACTTCGGAAGAAGGGGTGCCCGTCCCTGCGCAAGCAGGGGTGGGTGGCACAGACCAGGGGGTAGCGACTGTTTACTAAAAACACAGGGCTCTGCGAAGTCGAGAGACGACGTATAGGGTCTGACGCCTGCCCGGTGCCGGAAGGTTAAGAGGAGAGGTGCAAGCCTTGAATCGAAGCCCCGGTAAACGGCGGCCGTAACTATAACGGTCCTAAGGTAGCGAAATTCCTTGTCGGGTAAGTTCCGACCTGCACGAATGGCGTAACGACTTCCCCACTGTCTCCAGCATCGGCTCAGCGAAATTGAACTCTCCGTGAAGATGCGGAGTACCCGCGGTCAGACGGAAAGACCCCGTGCACCTTTACTACAGCTTTGCATTGGTGCTAGGGATCGCTTGTGTAGCATAGGTGGGAGGCTTTGAAGCGCGGGCGCTAGCTCGCGTGGAGCCATCGTTGAAATACCACCCTAGCGGTTCCTGGCCTCTAACCGTGCTCCGTTATCCGGAGCCGGGACCCTGCATGGCGGGTAGTTTGACTGGGGCGGTCGCCTCCCAAATCGTAACGGAGGCGCGCGATGGTAGGCTCAAGCTGGTCGGAAATCAGCTGACGAGTGCAATGGCATAAGCCTGCCTGACTGCGAGACAGACAAGTCGAGCAGAGACGAAAGTCGGTCATAGTGATCCGGTGGTCCCGCGTGGAAGGGCCATCGCTCAACGGATAAAAGGTACGCCGGGGATAACAGGCTGATGATGCCCAAGAGTCCATATCGACGGCATCGTTTGGCACCTCGATGTCGGCTCATCACATCCTGGGGCTGGAGCAGGTCCCAAGGGTT
>JAJFJE010000304.1 GCA_021774355.1 Alphaproteobacteria bacterium | reverse complement strand
GATCGCCATGCCCGTCTCTGTCGAAATCCGCGACTTCTGTCTTGCCATCGAGGTGCCGGACGGGGACTCGATCCTCGAGGCGGCGCTGGACGAGGGGCTGGACTATCCATTTTTCTGCAAAGGCGGCACCTGCGGCCAGTGCAAGACCAGGCTGCTGGACGGCCGGGTCGCGTTGCGCCCCTATGCCCATTTTGCCCTGACCGACGAGGAACGGACGGCCGGCCTGATCCTGGCCTGCCGTGCCGAACCGCTCACCGATTGCGTCGTCACCCTGGGCGACGAGGCCCCTCCGCCGAAGGTCTGACATGCCCTTTACCATCGCCACCTGGAACATCAACTCCGTCCGCCTGCGGATCGACCTGGTCACGCGTTTCCTCGCCGAACACGGCCCGGACGTGCTGTGCCTGCAGGAAACCAAGACCATGGACGATGCCTTTCCCCGCCAGGCCTTCGCGGCCGCGGGCTACGGCCATTTGGCGATCGCCGGCCAAAAAGGATATCACGGCGTCGCCATTGCCTCGCGCCGGCCCTTCGACATTCTCGACCGTCCGGACTGGTGCGCCATGGGCGACGCCCGGCACCTGGCCGTGCGCTTTGCCGATGGTCTGCTGCTCGACAATTTCTATGTGCCGGCCGGCGGCGACGAGCCCGATCCCGCGCGCAATCCCAAATTCGATCACAAGCTCAAATTCCTCGGCGAGATGGCCGCGTGGGGGGCGGCGCGCCGGGCCACGGCCGCGCGGGCGATACTCGTCGGCGACCTCAATGTGGCGCCGCTTGAGCACGATGTCTGGAGCCACAAGCAATTGCGCGACGTGGTCAGCCACACCCCGGTCGAGACCGATCTCCTGGCGACCGTCCAGTCCGCCCAGGGCTGGGTCGATGCCATGCGCCATTTCGTTCCGGCGACGGAAAAGCTCTATAGCTGGTGGTCCTACCGGGCCCGTGACTGGCAGGCGGCCGATCGCGGCCGTCGGCTGGACCATGTCTGGGTGACCCCGGCACTGACCGGGGCGCTGCGCCGCATGACCGTGCTGCGCGATGCCCGCGGCTGGGACAAGCCATCGGACCACGTGCCGGTGCTGGTCACCCTCGACCTCTAGACTGTCTTCCGGCGAGGCGGAATCCGATTCGCCGTCCGAAGATGCGATATTTCAGCATGTTAGCGCAGTGGTGGAATGACCCTCCTGGCGCCGATGCGCTGGTCCGGGAGGCCGCCACGGGCGGGGCCACGCGACCCGCCGTCAGACCCGCTGGGGGGCGGACAATTCGGCCAGTGTGCCGTCGGCCGGGCCCGGCGGCGGCGCGATGATCTCGGTGACCTGGTCGGGCTGGCGCCATTCCAGGCTGTCGAACGAGCGGCATTCGGGGCAATGGGGTGCCCACTGCGCAGGCACGTCGCCGCAACTGCGGCAGACCCAGCGTTCCCCCATGGGGCAGGTGGCGGCCTTGTCGGCCCAGCCCTGGGCGCGGCGCTCGTCGCCCCGTTCCAACTGCTCGAGCCGCGCATAGGCCTGGAACGCCCGACGGGGCACCACCGGCTCGGCCACCAGCAATTCCAGAATTGCCCGGGCCTTTGCCCAGTCGTGGCGCGCCAGTGCCCGCTCCACCGCCAGCAGCCGGCTTTCCGGATGGTCCGGCTGGCGCGCGGCAAGGCGGCCCATGCGGGCGGCGCGGTCGTCCGGTGACTCGTCGGGGACAAGGGCGCCAAAGGCGGCCGCCAGATCCGGGTGCGGTGCCTCCTCCCAGGCGGCCTCGATCATTTTTTCGCCACGCCGAAGCTTGCCCAGCCGGGCCAGCAGGGTGGCGGCGGCGACCACGCCGGGAACGAAATCCGGTGCAAGATTATGGGCCGATTCGGCATGGCCCAGGGCATCGCGCAACTGGCCTGCCGCGGCGGCCTCGCGGGCCCGGCCCAGCAGCACCACGGCACGGGCCCGGCGGCCCTGGCCCGCATCGATCAGCTTGTGGCGCAAGGCGCCGACCAGGGTCTCTTCGGCCGCGGTCCAGGCACCCAATGCGGCCTGCAGGCCGAAGATCTCGCTGGCCACCCAGGGCGCGCCGGGCCGCAGGCCCTGGGCCTCCCGGGCCAGGCTCAGGGCCTCCTGGTCGTCGCCCCGGCGGCGCGCCAGGACGATCAGCCCGCGCAGGCCGAGAAAGCGTGTCTCGTCGTCTTCGAGCATCAGCCGGTAGGCCCGGCCCGCCGCCTCCAGGTCGCCCGACAACTGGGCGGCCTGGGCCGCCAGCAGCAGGCTCAAGGGCGAGCCTTCGGCGGCGCTTTCCGCCCGGATCGCCTGTTTGCGCGCATCCGCTGCGTCCCCCGCGGCCACCGCCACCAGGCCGCGGATCAGGGCGATCTCCCCGGAACGGCGGCGCGCCGCAGCCCTGCGCGACTGAATGAAGCCCGGGCTGCGCAGCACCCACAGCGCCAGCCGGGTGATGGCCACCAGAAGGCCCAGAAGGATCACCAGGGCGGCGATGACGACCCCGACCGAGGTCTCGATCCGGTAGCCCAGCCAATCGACCGCGATGGCCCCAGGCCGGTCGGCAAACCATGCCGCCAGGCCGGCAATGACGGTGACGACGAGAAAGGCCAGGGCGACCCGCAGGACGGCACGCATCGCCTTACTCCGTCTCGGCAAAGCGGGCGGCGATCTCGCCGTCGAGCATGTCGGCGGCGGTCAAGGCGCCCAGCCGGGCCTTGGCCTCGGCCATCCAGGGGCCTGCCGCTGCCAGGGCGGCGCCGTCGAGCCCTTCGAGTTCATGCACCGCCATCCCCAGATTATTGGCGCCCAGCGCGGCTTCGGCCCGGGCAACCCGGGCTGCTGCGTCGTCGCCGGCAACATTGCCGACCGGACGGATGGTCACCAGATTGCCGGCCTCCGCCAGCAGCCGGTCCATGGTTCCCGCTTCCGGAGGGATCGCGGCCGCCTTCACCACCGCCAGGGCGACCGGGGCGAACGCCGCGCTGAGCTGGGCCTGCGCGCGCAGGCCCGACTCGGCATGGCCTGCCAGGGTGGCCAAGGCACGGGCGATGGCCGGGTCGTCCGCCAGGCCGATCGCCTTGAAATGGTCGTCCACCACCGCCAGGGACGGCCCATAGGGGCCGCCGCGATCCAGGGCCGAGCGCAGGCGGCCCAGGGCATAGACCAGCGATACCCCCCGCCCGACGGTGCGCAGCCGGGCGGTTTCGTCGGCCAAGGTCTGGATCCGCGCCTGTTCGTCGCGGCGCAGGGCGGCCATGCTGGCCTGCAGCGCCGCCACCGCCTCGGGATCGACCGCCGGCCCGGCCGGCATTGGCGCCGCCGCCGGGCGGGCGGCGACGGCCTGCTCGAGGGCGGCCAGGCGTGCCGTGAGAGCCTCGGGCGAGGGCGTCGGCGCTGGACCCGATGCCGCCGCGCGCCGGAGCGTCCCCAGGTCCTGTTCGATCTGCTCGATCCGCGCTGCCAGGGGGGCCAGGTCCGGGGTTTCGACCGGAGCCGCGCGATCGGCGGTCTGGGTCATGTGGGCTTCGAGCGCGGCCAGGCGCCGGGCGAGGCTGTCCTCGGCCTGCTCGACGGCGGCCAGGCGGCCGGCAAATCCGGGATCGAGGATCGGTACACCGGGGCCGGCCGAGATCAGGTCCTGGCGGTTCTGCCACAGCCAGCCGGCGCCGATGGCGACGACGATCACCAGGAGAACAGCCATCCCCCATGCCATGCTGCGGCGCGGGCGGCGGGGCGGCGCCGTCTCCAGCGGCGGATCGAGCTGGGGCGCGGCGGTGAAATCGGCCTCGGGCGTGGTCTCGGGCGTGGTCTCTGGCGGCGGCTCGTCCGAAGGCGGCGGCGCTTCCGGTTCGGGCGCCTCCGGTGCTGGTGCCGGCGCCGCGGCAATCGTGTCCAGGGCGGCGATCAGGGCGGCCTCGGTCGGTGCCTCGGCGATCACCAAGCGGGCAAATTCCAGAGGCCCCAGGCCGGCCGAAACCGTTTGCGACAGGCAATAGGCGGTGGCGCCGGCAAACCGGTCGGCCAGGCCCGCATCGCAGGCAAGATTGACGAAGTTGGACGCGGTGCGCGGCGAAAAGAACATCACGCCGTCGAAGGCACCTGCCCGGATCGCCGCCACCGCATCGGGCGTCAGCCGCTCGGCCGGCCGCGCCTCGTAGAGGACGATCCGCTCGACGGTGAAGCCCCGTCCTTCCAGCGAGCCCTTCAGGTCGCCGGCAAGGGCCGTGCCGGCGGCATGGATCAGGCGGCCGCCCGCAGGATCGGCCTCGGCGACAACCAGATCGGTCAGGGCGTCGACATCGCCGCCGGCAACATGAACGGTGACATAGCCGGCCGCCTGGGCCGCCGCCGCGGTTGCCGGGCCGACCGCATAGACAGGCACGGCCCGCTCGGCCGCGGCGGCGGCCAGCGCCCGGATTCCGTTGGCGCTGGTCGCCAGGATGGCCTGGGCCCCCGCCAGATCGACGGTCACCCCCGGCTGGTTGCGAATCTCGATGACCGGGGAGACCAGGGTCTCGTGCCCCAGCGCCGCCAATTGGCTTGCCAGCTTGGTCGATTCGTCCAGGGGCCGGGTCAGAATCAGTCGCATGGCACTCCTCGCCGGTGGTCTACCCATTCCCATCCCGCCGCCCGGTCAGGGCGCCAGGAAATCCGCACCGGCCCGGGACAGCAGGTCGTCGGCGGCGGCAATGCCGAGAAGCCTGTGCTCTGCCGGGGTTCCGGCCAGGGTGACGGTAAAATGCGCCCGGCCGTCGGGTGCAAGAATCTCACCGTCGAAGCGCAGCCTATCACGGTCGAGCCGCGCCAGTCCGGCGATCGGCGTCCGGCACGAGCCGTCGAGGCGGTGCAGGAACGCCCGCTCGGTTTCGACAACCAGGCGGCTGGGCCCGTGATCGAGGGGCGCCAGGCGCTCGGCCACGACCCGGTCGTCGGCCCGCCGCTCGATGCCGATGGCGCCCTGGGCGATCGCCGGCAGCATGTCTTCGGGCTCCAGCACGGCACTCGCCCGGTCGGCCAGGCCCAGGCGGCGCAGGCCGGCCAGGGCCAGAAAGGTGGCGGCGAAGTCGCCGGCCGCGATGCGTGCCAGCCGGGTCCCGACATTGCCCCGCAGGGGCGCGACGGTCAGGTCGGGCCGCCGGACCCGGAGCTGCGCCCCGCGCCGGAGCGATGCCGTGCCGACCCGGGCACCAGGCGCCAGGGCCGCCAGGGACGGCGCGCCGATCAGGACATCCCGGGGATCTTCCCGCGGCAGGATGCAATCGATCACCAGGCCATCGGGGAGCACGGTCGGCACGTCCTTCATCGAATGGACGGCCATGTCGATCGCCCCCGACAGCAGGGCCTCCTCGATCTCCTTGGTGAACAGGCCCTTGCCCCCGGCCTCGGCCAGCGGCCGGTCCTGGATCCGGTCGCCCGTGGTCTTGATCACCGCCAGGCTGGGCCGGGCGAGGCCCGGATGGGCGGCAACCAGCAGGTCGCGCACCAGGGTCGCCTGGGCCAGAGCCAGCGGACTGCCACGGGTGCCGATGATCAAGGGTTGTTGCACGGATCGCTTCCCGCTATTAGGCCCGAGCCCACTTATCACCTTGAGCATGGGGTTGGAAGTCATGACCCTGGTTCTGGGGATCGAGACCAGTTGCGACGAAACCGCCGCCGCCGTCGTCGCCGACGACCGGCGCATCCTGTCCAACGTGGTGCTGTCGCAGATCGAGGATCACCGGGCGTTCGGCGGGGTGGTCCCGGAGATCGCCGCCCGGGCCCATGTCTCGGCCCTCGACGGCCTGATCCGCCGGGCCCTGGACGAGGCCGGCCTCGCCCTGTCGGCGGTGGACGGGATCGCCGCCACCGCCGGACCGGGCCTGATCGGCGGCGTCATCGTCGGTCTGGTCACGGCCAAGGCGCTCTGCGCCGCGGCGGCAAAGCCCCTGCTCGCAGTGAACCATCTGGAAGGCCACGCGCTGACCCCGCGCCTGGTCAGCGGCATGGCCTTTCCCTATCTGCTGCTGCTGGTCTCGGGCGGCCACTGCCAATTGCTCGTGGTCGCAGGGGTCGGCCGCTATCGCCGCCTGGGCACCACGATTGACGACGCCATCGGCGAAGCCTTCGACAAGACGGCCAAGCTGCTCGACCTCGGCTTCCCCGGGGGGCCGGCGGTCGAGCGGGCCGCCGCCCGGGGCGATGCCGGACGGTTTTCCCTGCCGCGCCCCCTGGCCGGCCGGCCAGGTTGCGATTTTTCCTTTTCCGGATTGAAGACCGCCCTGCGGGAGCGCGCGGCGGCCTTGCCCCAGCCCCTTGCCGCGCAGGACCGGGCGGATCTGGCGGCGTCCTTCCAGGACGTTGTCGGCGCCCTGGTCATCGAGCGGACCGAGCGCGCCATGGGTTTGAGCGGCAAGATGCCCCTGGTGGTCGCCGGCGGGGTCGCCGCCAATGGCGCGCTGCGGCGGCGTCTCGAAGCCCTGGCCGCGCAGCATGGCGTGCCCTTTGTGGCGCCGCCGCCGGCGCTGTGTACCGACAATGGCGCCATGATCGCCTGGGCAGGCCTGGAACGGTTGCAACTGGGCCTGGTCGACCCGCTGGATGTGGCGCCGCGCGCCCGTTGGCCCCTGGACCCCCTGGCCGCCGCCCCCGGGGCGAAGGCGTAGCCTGGGGCGAAGGGGCGCTGCGGACGGGGCTCAGCCGGCGAAGGTCGCCGCCGCGCGGTCCAGCCAGACGAAAAGCCCGACGGCCATGGCGATCGTCGCGGCGGTCAGGGCGGCAAAGGCCACCGCCTCACCCGCCCGCAGGCGGGCCGGGGTGCGGCCGAGGCGGCCCCACGGCGCGGCGGTCGTCACAAGATGTTTGGCGGCGGTTGACATCGCAAATGTCCCCTACGGCTCCCGGTGGATCACAGGACGGCGAGATTGCTCGCCATCTGGACGCCCAGGGCAACGCCATAGGCCAGAACGATCACGGTGGCAAAGCGCGCGAACACGGCATTCCGGAACAGCTTGGTCATGGTAGCCTCCAGCGGCGGCGGGACATTCGGGAGCGCCCGTACGGAA
This sequence comes from Alphaproteobacteria bacterium, assembly GCA_021774355.1. Lineage (GTDB taxonomy): Bacteria > Pseudomonadota > Alphaproteobacteria > Zavarziniales > Zavarziniaceae > JAJFJE01. Next base: position 4,094 of record JAJFJE010000304.1, on the reverse strand, counting down.
ACGATGAACAATAAATAATTCCTATTTTATTCACTTTCAAGTGCTTTTTTGCGGTGCACCCGGGGCTCGGCCAAAAGCCCCCGCGGCGTCCCCGCGGCGTTCCCGGAATCCCTTGGTCTGCTTAATTTGTGCCGATCTCGGCCGGTGTCGATGGGCCGAAACGTCGCGCCTGGCGGGCCCGCCCGACAGCCGCCCGGTGGCGCCCCAGAAATGAATGAAAGATGACAGCCGTCACATTAATCCGACGGCTGGGTCTCCCGGATCGCGCGGCGAATGGCGGCCCGCCACCGCGACCGGCGACGGCGTCTCCGGGGGTGTGCGGCGCCCCTGGCCGGCCGCCGGCACAGGCCGTCGAGCAGCAGCCCGACCACGCCTTCCGCCTCCCGCTCCAGGCTGTCGATGGACAGGTCGCTGAACAATTGGGGATAGCGAAATTTGAGCGTCGCCGACTGGATCATCTTGGCGGTGAAATTGACGTCGGCGATATCGAATTCGCCGGTGGCATTGCCCATGGCGAGGATCTCGGCGATCAGGGAGCGGACCCGGGCGAGACCCTCATTGGCGACATGGGGCCGTTCCCGGCCGACGATTTCCGCCATTTCCACAAAATGGCTGTCGTGATCGAGTTCGCCGAACGTGATGCGCATTTCCGCGAGTATGAAGCGGCGCAGGCGTTCGGCGGCGGTCAGTTGCGGCCGCCGCACGATATCGCGCAGCTGTTCGGTCGTCCGGATAAAGCTCTGCCGGGCGATCTCCTCGGCAATGTCCAGCTTGGACATGAAGTAGCGATAGAGATTGCCGGCCGACATCTTGCAGTCGCCCGCCAGCTCGGCCATGGTCGTCTTGCCGTAGCCATAACGGGTCAGCCGCTCCTTGGCGGCCGCCAGAATGGCCTGCTTGATCTCTTCGTGACGCTTCATCCCACCACGCTTCCGATGTGCCGGTGTGAACGATGCCCCGTTCCATCACCGCAACGCCCCGGAATTATCACGGAATCATAGGCGTCTCCGGGACCATTGCGCAAATCAAGTCGCGATCGATTCAGCAGCAAGCAATGCAGCGTGGCACTCGACGGCCCCGCCCCCCGCCGTGCTAGGGTCCCGGTTAAACCGGAGGGAGCCGTCATGCTGTTCGCCGTCATCTGTACCGATAAGCCCGGCGCGTGCGCCTTGCGCCAGGAAAGCCGCAGTGCCCATCTCGCCTGGCTCGACCGGATCGCTGACCGGGTCGAATTCGCCGGTCCCTTCCTCAGCGACGACGGCCAGAGCATGACCGGCAGCCTGCTGATCTTCGAAGCGGCCGACCGGGCCGATCTGGACGCCCTGATCGCCGACGATCCGTTCCACGCCGCCGGCCTGTTCGCGACGGTCGAAATCCGGCCGTGGCGCTGCACCGTCAAGCGGGCGCCCGCCGCATCATGAGCGGCCGGGGCTATTGGCTGGTCAAGAGCGAGCCGTCGAGCTGGTCGTGGGACGATCAGGTCCGCGACGGCACCAGCTTCTGGAGCGGCGTGCGCAACCACCAGGCGTCAAACAACCTGAAGGCCATGCGCCTCGGGGACCGGGCGTTTTTCTACCATTCGGTCGACCAGAAGCAGATCGTCGGTGTGGTCGAGGTGGTCAAGGAATATTACCCGGACCACACCGATCCCACGGGACGCTTCGGGATGGTCGATTTTCGCGCGGTGACGGCCCTGAAAACACCGGTCACCCTGGCCGCGGTCAAGACCGACCCGGCGCTTGCCGGCTTGCCCCTGATCCGTCAGTCGCGCCTGTCCGTCATGCCGATCGAGGCCCCGGCCTGGCGCCATATCTGCCAGCTTGGCGGCATCAGCCCATAAGGGCGCCGATGGCCGCCAGCCCGGCCGCGCCGCTGCCGACCAGGCGGCGGGCGCTGCGGCCGTCGATCCCGCCCAGCGCATAGACCGGCAGCCGGCTGGCCCGCACCAGCGCGGCAAAGCGTGCCGGGCCGAGGGTGGGCGCCCCGGGATGGCTGGCCGTCGGCAGCACCGGCGACAGCAGTACGGCGGCCGCGCCCGCCCGCTCGGCCCGGCGCAGCGCCGCCAGGGAATGGGCGGCCGCGGTGGCAAAACCGCCCACCCGGACCGGCAGGCGCCGTTCCGGCCAGTGGCAGCCCCGGGCACCGATAGCGGCCGCAAGCGCCGCATCGCCGGCGACCAGCAGGCCCAGCCGCCGCCTGGCCGCCACCGCCGCCAGGCGGCGGCCCAGGGCCAGGCGCTCGGCCCCGGGCAGGTCGCCGTCGCGCAGGATCACCAGGCTGCCGGCGGGCAGGCGCGCCGCCGCGGCCGCCGGATCGGCCAGACGCCACCGGTCGGTCAGCAGGATCAGGGGCGGCAGGTCGCGCCGGCCGGATGCCGCATTCAGGCGCTGTGCCGTCCGCACCAGCGCAGTCGCCCCGTGCCGCGCCGCCCCGTGCCGCGCCGCCCCGTGCCGCGCCGCCCCGTGCCGCGCCGGGCCGGCGCGCGCCGGCCCGGCGCTAAGCGGATTCCGCTTTGCCTGAAAACGCTCTAGCCTTGCCGCCATGACCACCGATCTCGCCGCCCCGCCCTCGGGCAGCCTTGCCCAGCGCCTGGGCCATGTCCAGGCTACCATCGCCAAGGCGGCCCGCCGGGTCGGCCGCGCGCCGGCCGAAATCGCCCTGGTCGCGGTCTCGAAGACTCATGATGCGGGCGCCGTTGCGGCGGCCATCGCCGCCGGGCAATGGCGCTTCGGGGAGAACCGTGTCCAGGAGGCCGAGGCCAAGTTTCCGGCCCTGAAACAGGCCCATCAGGCGCTGGACCTGCATCTGATCGGGCCGCTCCAGACCAACAAGGTCAAGGATGCCTGCGCCCTGTTCGATGTGATCCAGACCCTGGACCGGGAGAGGCTGGCCCGGGCCCTGGCCGACCAGGGCGCCCGATCCGGCCGGCTGCCCCGCCTCTATGTCCAGGTGAACACCGGCGAAGAGCCGCAAAAGGCGGGCTGTCTGCCCCGCGACACCGGGCGCTTCCTGACCCTCTGCAGAACGGACTACGGCCTGGCGGTCGAAGGGCTGATGTGCATCCCCCCGGTCGACCAGGAACCGGCCCTGCATTTTGCCCTGCTGCGCCAGTTGGCCCGGGACAACGGCCTGGCCGGCCTGTCCATGGGCATGAGCCATGACTACGAACGGGCCGTCGAATTCGGCGCCACCCTGGTGCGGGTCGGCACCGCCATCTTCGGCCGCCGGGCCTGAGGCCGACCGGCGCCCCGGCGCCGGGTCAGCCGGGATGCACCGTCAGCACGCTGCCCGGCCCCAGCAGGGCCAGCACCGTCTCCAGCGCCGCCGGGTCGAGGGCGACACAGCCGGCCGTCGGCCCGTGATCGGGACGCTGGAGATGGAGAAAGATGGCGCTGCCCAGGCCCGCGACCGCTGGCCGGTCATTATATCCCACCACCACGATCAGGTCGTAGACATGGTCGGCGCGCCACAGGCTTTCGTGGCTGGCGGCAAAGGGCTGCTTGACCGGGCAATTATAGGCGGGGTGACCGGGCGCATCACACCAGCCGTCATCCGGTTCGAGGGCCCGGACGGCAAGCCCGGTCCGGGGCGGCGCCCGCCGGTCGGGGCGATAATAGACCTGGCGCAACGGGTAGCAGCCGGCCGGGGTCGCCCCGTCGCCCTCGCGCTTGGCCGCGGTCACGCCGGCGCGCCCGAGGGCGGCCCATGCCTGCAGCGGGCCGCAGATCAGTCGGCCGTTCGGAAAGACCTCGACATGCCCGGGCATGACCCGATCCTAGACCATCTGGCGGCGAAGCGAAATCCGGTTCGCCGTCCGAAAATGCGCCGTTTCAAGACGTTAGAGCCGTTCTCCGCCGCCGTTATTGCGTTGCCGGCCGGCCGGCGGCGGTCCCCTTATACCGATCCAGATTGCGCTGCATCGCCTGGATCGCCGCGTCGTAATTGCGGTCGGGTGTAGCCACCCCGGCCGGCAGGCTGAGCGGAACCGCGCGCGGGGCGCGGGGGCCGACCGCATGGGCCGGGAAAAAGCGTGGGGTTGATCCTGCGGGCGCGGCCGCGCTGTCGCTGGCGGTCGCCTCGGGGACGGCGCCGGT
>JAJFJE010000303.1 GCA_021774355.1 Alphaproteobacteria bacterium | reverse complement strand
CGGCAAGCTGGCCGAAGCCCAGAACATGATCGACGTGATCTTCTGGCGGACCTGGAAGCTGTTCTCGGTTCTGACCGGTCCGATGATGGACTATTACACGCCGCTCAAGCATCGGAAGATGTCGTTCAAGGAGTTCATGCTGGAATGGATCGTCGGCCAGTTCCTGCGTCAGCTTGAGGATCTGGGCCTGAGCCGCCCGTGGTACTGGGACACCTTCCTGCACGACCTCGATCACACCCAGCACTCGATGCATCTGGGCGTGTGGTACTGGCGCCCGACGGTGTGGTGGAACCCGGCCGGCGGGGTCTCGGTCGAGGAGCGGGACTGGCTCGAGGAGAAATATCCGGGCTGGAACAAGGTCTATGGCCGCTGCTGGGACGTCATCGCCAACCAGTTGCTGAACGGCCGGGAGGACCGGACGCTGCCGGCGACGCTGCCGGTGATCTGCAACATGTGCAACCTGCCCATCGCCGGCCCCTCCGGGGATGGCTGGGCGGTCAAGGACTATCAGCTGGTCCATCAGGGCCGGCTGTACCATTTCAGTTCCGAGGTCGACCGGTGGTGCTTCGAGCAGGATCCCAAACGTTACGAGGGCCATATGAGCCTGGTCGACCGCTTTCTGGCGGGCCAGATTCAGCCCCAGAACCTCGCCGGTGCCTTGACCTATATGGGCATCAGCGCGGCCGATACCGGCAAGGACGCCCACGACTATGCCTGGCTGGCCGGCTATCGCCGGAAGGCCGCGGAATAGGCCAGGGTCCGGTGCAACCGCCCGCGTCAGGGGCGCGGGCGGTTGCCGGCCATGTGGTCGTAGAAGGCACGGACCCGGGCGGTGTTCAGCAGCTCCCGCGGGGTCAGCAGCCAGACTTCCTGGCGCAGATCGGCCAAGGGCGGGGTCAGGCGCTCCAGGCTGGTGTCGCCGTCGCCGAGCGCGGTGGGCAACAGGGCGACGCCGATCCCCGCCTGTACGGCACGCAACATGATCAGTGTCGTGTCGACCTGGGCGGCGATCTTGGGGGCCGGCAGATTGGCCTGTATCCAGCCCTCGATCAGCCGTGCCGGCTGACGCGGCGCGAAGACCACCCAGGGCAGGGTGCGGAAGTCGCCGGGGCCGGCCAGGTCCTTGGCGCCGTAGACCGCGTGATCGAGGGTGTTGATGCAGCGCCCGACCAGATTGTCCTGGGGCTTGTTGGTCACCCGGATGGCGATATCGGCCTCGCGTCGCGACAGGTTGCGAATCTCGTTGTCGGCGATGATCTCCAACTCGATATGGGGATAGCGGTCGCCGAAGCTGCGAAAAGAATCGGCATAGAGCCAGGCAAAGACATCGCAGGTGGTCAGCCGCAGCACCCCGGCGAGGCGGGCATCCTTGCCCGACACCACCCGCTCGAGATCAAGCAGTTGGTCTTCGATGCGCAGGGCGGCTTCGAGCACGGTCCCGCCCGCTGCGGTAAGGACCAGACCGCTGCGGGTGGTGTCGACCAGCTGGGAGCCGTACCGCCGCTCGAGGTCCTTGACCCGACGCGCCACCGTCGTATGGGTCACGCCCAGGGCCTTGGCCGCGCCGCTGAAGGTGCCATGGCGGTGAACGGCGACGATGAACGGCAGATCGCCCCAGTACATTCGTCCCTCCCGCGGACAGCGTGCATATTTTTGCACAAGCGAACCCTGAATTATCGCATTTCATCATCATCCGTGCACACCCATTCTAGGGGAACGGACGAAGGGGACAGAGTATGACGGAACAGATGGTAATGTGGCGTGCCGCTGGCTTGGGCCTCGCTTTGTGTGCTGTTGCAGGGACGGCATGGGCCTCCAATGGCGGCCTGTTGCCCACCGGGATCAGCGCCAAGGACAAGGGCATGGGCGGTGCCGGCATGGCCATCGCCCGGGACGCGGTGGCCGCGATCAACAACCCGGCCGCGACGGTCGTGGTCGGCAACCAGTTCACCCTCGGACTGACGATCCTCTACGAGGCTGCCCAATTCGACATTTCCGGTGCCGGCACCGGGCCGTTTCCGCTCGAGCCGGGCAAGACCGACAACAACGAGCGCTGGTTCTCGATCCCGTTCCTGTCCGCGACCTACCGGATCGACGACCGCTGGGCGGTCGGGTTCTCCGCCTATGGGCTGTTCGGGCTCGGGGTCGCCTATCCTCAGCACCCGCGCAGCAACTGCACCGTCGGCATTCCCGCGGGCCCGCTGTGCGGCGGCAAGAGCACGCTCGACACCAGCGCCCTGTTCGTCACGCCGACCCTTGCCTACCGGCTGACCCCGGAGATATCCATCGGGGTGTCGCCGGCCCTGGTCTATTCCCGCTTCGAGGCCAAGGGGTTCAGCGCTTTCGGCCCGGCCTCCTCGGCGCCCGGCGACCTGACCAATAACGGCGCCGACCAGGCCTTTGGCTATGCCGGGAAGATCGGCATCCATTATCAAGGCGACGGCTTTTCGGCCGGGGTGACCTACCAGACCGAAGCCAACATGCAGCGTTACAAGAAATATCGCGGCCTGCTGCCCGAGGGCGCCAATTTCGATCTGCCGGCGATCCTGGCCGCCGGGGTCGCCTATGATCTCGCCGACGACTACACCGTCGCGGTCGATTTCCAGTATGTCTTCTATTCCGACGTGCCGGCGCTGGCCAATCGCTTCGTCAATCCGCTGGTTCCGGGCAATCCGGCGCTGGGCACCGACAATGGCGCGGGCTTCGGCTGGAAGGATCAGTGGACCCTGCATCTCGGGACCGAGCATCGCTACAGCGACACCCTGGCCCTGCGCGCCGGCTATTCCTATACCAGCCGGCTCTACCGCGGCCGCGACTCGCTGCTCAACGCCGTGGCGCCGGCGATCATGCGGCACAATATTGCGGCCGGCTTCAGCCAGGAGCTGTTCAGCGGCACCACCCTGGACTTCGGCATCACCTATGCCCTGCCCCTGGATCAGTACGGCTCCAACCCATTGTCCCCGGACCAGCGGATTCGGTCCACCCACGGGATCCTGGAAGGTGCCCTCGGGATCAACTACGCCTGGTGAGCAGGCGCAAAATTTACTGAGCGCTTGCAGCATTTATCCCATGCGGCTATGGCTGTCGGCGGCCACCGAAGTGGCCGGCTGATTGCCAGTCGATCCACGGCGCCCGTTGCGCCGGTCGTTGGCCGCATGGGGGTATCCAGAACATGGCGTTGGGGTGGCGGCTTGCCGGGGCGGTGGTCGGTGTAACATGTGCGATTTCTGCCGGAGGCCCTGCCTGGGCCACCGCAGGACTGCTTCTGACCGGGGTCGGCGCCAAGGAAAAAGGCATGGGCGGCGCCGGCATGGCGCTGGCCCAGGACGCGGTGGCGCCGATCAGCAATCCGGCGGCCACGGTCCAGGTCGGCGACCAATTCACCCTGGGCAGCTCGATCCTGTTCTCCGAGCCGTCGATCGCGGTGGACGGCGCCGGCACCGGCCCATTCCCCCTTGAACCGGGCGAATCCGATGCCGGCGAGCGCCAGTTCCCGGTGCCTTACCTGTCGGTCACCCACCGCATCGACGACCGCTGGTCGGCGGCCTTCTCGGCCTATGGCCTGTTCGGTCTTGGCGTGTCCTATCCCAGTCATCCCCGCCCCGGCTGCCCGGCCGGGCTGCCCGGAACGGGGCCGCTCTGCGCCGGCGACACGACCTTGGACACGTCCGCCCTGTTCATCTCGCCGACCCTGGCCTATCGGGTGACGCCCCGCATTTCCATCGGCCTCTCGCCGGCGCTGGTCTATTCCAAGATCAAGGTCCGCGGGCTGGGCGCCCTGGCGGCATTCGGGGCCTCGGTGGACGCCGCCCATGTCACCAATAACGGCACCGACGACGCCTTCGGCTATGCCGCCAAGGTCGGCGTCCATTACCAGGGCGAGCAACTGGCGCTCGGCCTCACTTACCAGACCGAAGCCAACATGCAGCGGTACAAGAAATATCGCGGGCTGCTGCCCGAAGGGGGCAATGTCGACCTGCCGGCGATCCTGGCGGCCGGTCTTGCCTATGACGTCAACGACGACTTCACCGTGGTCGCCGACGTCCAGTACATCTTCTATGGCGATGTCCCGGCGCTGGCCAACGGCTTCGTCAATCCGCTGGTCCCGGGCAATCCCAAGCTGGGTTCGGACCAGGCCGCGGGGTTCGGCTGGAACAACCAATATGTCATCCATATCGGCGCCCAGCACCAGTTCAACGAGGCTTTGGCCCTGCGCATCGGCTACGCCTATGCCAGCGAACTCTACCCGGGCAGCGAATCGCTGCTGAACGCGATCGCGCCGGCGGTGCTGCGTCACACCGTGACCGGCGGCTTCAGCCTGGCGGTCATGGACGGCGTGACGCTTGACGCCGCAATTTCCTGGGCCTTCCCCTATACCCATCACGGGTGCAACGCCCTGTCGCCGGACCAGACGATCTCGGAAGTCCATGAGATCACGGAACTCGGTCTCGGCCTCAGCTACGCCTGGTAAGGGCCGCGGGGGGCGGCGGCGGGTCAGCCTGCCGCCGCCTCCAGGGCCGCGAGGCCGGCCACGCAGCACTGGTGGTCCTGCTCGTCCGAGCCACCGGAGACACCGACGCCGCCGATGACCACTCCGCCGTCGGTCAGCGGGACGCCGCCGCCGAACAGCACCACCCGTGGCCGATGGGGCAACCCGCTTTTGACCGCTTCGGGCATGTTCTGAAGGATGGCGGCGGCATCCATGGTCGGAAAGCCGAAGCCGGCCGAGGTCCAGGCCTTGTCGATGGCGATGTCGATCGACGCCAGATAGGCGCCCGGCATGCGCAGAAAGCCGGCCAACTGGCCGCCGGAATCGACCACCGCGACATTGATCCTGATGCCCAGGGCTTCGGCCTTCTCGATCGCCGCCTGCAGGATCACGGTTGCAGCCCGCCAGTCGACAACCCGTGTCGGTACCGATATCTGCATGGCGCCCCTCCCGTTGTTTTGCCGAGGCTGGATGATAAACGCAGGACCACGCGCCAGCATTACCGAATGCGGCGGGCTGCAATGGCCGCTTTGCGCTTTCGCCCGGCGGGTCGGATCGTGCATCATCCATCACCGCGATGCATTCACCGGGCGGTCAGAAGGCTGTCGGTCGCGTAAATCAACAATGGGGAGTGTTGAAGATGACGGAATTCAAGGGTGGCTGCCTGTGTGGCAAAGTCCGCTTTGAACTGACACAGGAGCCCATGGCGACCATGGTGTGCCATTGCACCAGCTGCCAGAAATCAACCGGAACCGCTTTTTCGGTGGTCTCGATCGTGCCGGACAGCGCCGTCAAGATGACCGGCGAAATCAAGACCTATGCCGACACCTCGGCGGATTCCGGCAATGCCGTCAATCGCTCGTTCTGCCCGTCCTGCGGCTCGCCGGTGATTACCACGGCGGCGGTGATGCCCGGCATTGCCATCATCAAGGCCGGCACGTTCGACGATACCAGCTGGCTGAAGCCCAGCGCGGAAATCTACTGCAGCAGCACCCAGCCCTGGGTCAAGCATGCCGACGGTGCGGTTCAGCACGCCCGCATGCCTGGCTGACCGGGTGACCGGGGCATCATGGCCGGGTTGGCCGGCCATGATGCCGCCCGTTCAGTAGTCGCGCAGCGTGTCGATGTCGAAATAAGGGCTTATGTCCTTGCCCAGGACCGACCACACCGAGGTCATGTCCAGCCGGTTGGCCCGCTGGGTGACCACGTTCCACAGGACGTAATTGCGCCAGCCCCATAGCCCGGTCTCGGGCAGGAAGGCGCGGGCGTCGTCGATCATGCGATAGAGATTGCTGCGCGCGTCGTACATCTCCTGGTACTGGGCGTACCAGAACTCCTTGTCGATATAGAGCCGCCGCTTCTTGTAGATGTAGCGGCCGCCGACATCGTTGACGTCGAGCACCCAGACCGGCCGCAATTCGAGATCGATGGTGTCGATCTCGCATTTGCTGTCGGTGTAATGGGCCGGATCATAGATATCGCCGACCTCCGGCTGGGCCAGGATGAATTTCTCGCCTACGATCTTGAATTCGAACTCGGCGGGGTTCGGCTTCATCCAGGTCTGGCGCCACTCGTCCCAGGTCATCTCGACGCCGGCGGTCATCGGGCTCTGGGCGTCGCTGCCGCTCATCACCCGGACCCGCTTCATGGTCGGCAGGAAATCGACGAACTGGTCGGGGCGGTCGGCCGAGGCATAGCGCCGGCGGGTCGCCGACAGGCCTTTGACGTCGCGCGGCGACAGCACCACCATGGAACCTGCCTCGACCACGTCGGATTCGGCGGGGATGCTGCCCAGGGGCACGACATCGGTGCGGCCATGCATTTTCTGCCACCAGACATGGACCCGGTAGGAACGGTCCAGGCTGTTGTCGGGCTTGCACGAATAGAGAATCAGCGGGTCGAGTTCGCCCTGGTCATTGCCGATGCCG
>JAJFJE010000302.1 GCA_021774355.1 Alphaproteobacteria bacterium | reverse complement strand
CTCGGCATCCTGGTCTTCGGCGTCGCCTGCTTCGCGCTCTTCGTGATCGCGGCGACCATCCTGACGAGCGCTGGCCGTCCGGGCCTAGCGGCGCTCATCGGCGCCGTGGGTCTGCTCATCGTGGTCACCGGCAACTTCCTGCTCATCCAGCAGGCTGGGCTGGGCGAAAACATCCTGACCGCGGCCGCCCTCGGAACGAGCCTCGGAATGGCGGTCGCGTTCGTGCTCGCTGCCGCCGCGGTCCGACAGCGGTTCAAGACCTTCGTGTCACCGAGCACATTCCTTCGGGGTATCGGCGCGGGTGCGGTGGCCTTCGCCGTCGCCCACTATGTGCCCCATGACACCCGTGTGCTCGCCATCGGCGCGTTGGCCGCGGGCTTCTTCGCCTTCCTCGGCGCGCTCTTCGTGCTGCGCGAGCTGACCGGCAAGGACGTGGCGGCCGTCAAGAAGGTCCTGAAGCGGGGCTGAGTCGGCTCCCGTCGAGGGATCCTCAGTCGGCGACGAAGTGCCCGGAGCGGCCTCCGCTCTTCTCGACGAGGCGTGCCTCCTCGATGACCATGCCCCGGTCGACGGCCTTGGCCATGTCATAGATCGTCAGGGCCGCCACGCTGACCGCCGTCAGGGCCTCCATCTCGACGCCGGTGCGTCCCGACAGGCTGGCGCTGGCTTCGATCTCGATCGCCGAGGTGGCCCGGTCGACCGTGAAGTCGACGCTGATATGGGTCAGGGCGAGGGGGTGGCACAGGGGGATCAGCTCGGCGGTGCGCTTGGCGCCCATGATCCCGGCGAGGCGGGCGGTTGCCAGCACGTCGCCCTTGGGGATTTCGCCGCCGACAATCAGGTCGAGGGTGGCCGGGGCCATCACCACCCGCCCCCGGGCGACCGCCTTGCGGGCGGTCTCGGCCTTGGCTCCGACATCGACCATGGACGCCTTGCCCTCGGCGTCGAGATGGCTGAGCCCGGTCATGCCGCATACCCCAGCAGGGTGCGGGTTGCCGCAGCGACATCGGGTTGGCGCATCAGGGATTCTCCCACCAGGAAGCTGGTCACCCCGACAGCCGCCAGCCGTTGCAGATCGGCCGTGGTGCCGAGGCCGCTTTCGCCCACGCACAGGCGGTCGCGGGGGACCAGCGGGGCCAGCGATTCGGCGGTCGCAAGGTCGACCGCCAGGGTCTTGAGATTACGGTTATTGATGCCGATCAGGCCCGATGGCAAGGCCAGGGCCCGGTCCAATTCGTCGCGGCCATGGACCTCGATCAGGGCGTCCATGCCGTATCCGGCAGCGGTGGCGACCAGGTCGGCGGCCAACCCGTCATCGACCGCCGCCATGATCACCAGGATGGCATCGGCCCCCCAGCTCCGGGCCTCGGCCACCTGGTACGGGTCGACCATGAAATCCTTGCGTAGGACGGGCAGGGGCACGGCCTCCCGGGCGGCCGTCAGAAAGCCCGGCGCGCCCTGGAACGACGGCCCGTCGGTCAGCACCGACAGGCAGGTGGCGCCGCCGGCCAGATAGGCTTGCGCCAAGGCCGGGGGATCGAAATCGGCCCGGATCAGGCCCTTCGAGGGACTGGCCTTCTTGATTTCGGCAATCAGGCCGAACTGGCCGTGGGCGCGCTTCAGGCGCAGGGCCTCGGCAAAGCCACGGGGGGCGGCGACCTGCCGCGCCAGGCGGTCCAGTTCCGGGCGTGGCCGGACCGCTTTGGCGGCCGCCACTTCGTCGCGCTTATAGGCACAGATCCGGGCCAGGATGTCGCTCATCGGTTGGACACCGCAACCAGCGCTGCCAGCCGTGCCCGGGCCCGTCCGTCGTCAATCGCCGCCGCCGCCATGGTGGCCCCTTCGGCCAGGTCCCCGGCCCGGCCGGCGATCACCAGGGCGGCGGCCGTGTTCAGGCAGACAATGTCGCGATAGGGGCCGACGGCGCCGTCGAACAGGGCGCGAATCGCCTGGGTGTTGGTCTGCGGATCGCCCCCCTTCAGGGCCGCCGGTTCCGCCCGTGGCAGGCCGGCCTGTTCGGGCGTCACCTCGAACTCGGTGATCGTGCCGGTCTCGGCCAGTTGGGCGACCCGGGTGGGGCCGGTGGTGGTGATCTCGTCGAGACCGTCCGAACCATGGACCACCCAGGCCCGCTCGCTGCCGGTCAGGCGCAGGGTCTCGGCCACCGGGCGGATCCACTGGGCCGCGAAGACCCCGACCAGCTGGCGCTTGACGCCGGCGGGATTGGACAGGGGGCCGAGCAGGTTGAACAGGGTCCGGGTGCCCAGCTCGGTGCGCACCGGTGCGACATGGCGCATGGCACTGTGGTGGTTCGGCGCGAACATGAAGCCGATCCCGGCTTCGGCGATACAGGCGGCGATCGCTTCGGGCGACAGGTCCAGCTTGATCCCCAGGGCGGCCAGGACTTCGGCGGAGCCCGAGCGCGACGACAGCGCCCGGTTGCCGTGCTTGGCCACCGGCACCCCGAGGGCGGCGAGGACGAAGCCGACCGCCGTCGAGATGTTCCAGGTTCCCGAGCCGTCGCCGCCGGTACCGCAGACATCGACGGCGTCGGCCGGGGCGACGACCCGGCGCATCTTGGCGCGCATGGTCTCGACCCCGCCGGCCAGTTCGTCGACCGTCTCGCCCCGCACCCGGAGCGCCATCAGGAAGGCGCCGATCTGCCCGGGGCTGGCATCGCCCGACATCATGATTTCGAAGGCGGCCCGGGCTTCGCTGCGGTCCAGCGCCTTGCCGGTGGCGACCACGGCGAGGATTCGCTTGAAGGCGTCGGTGGTGGGCACCCGCTGGGTCCGGCTGGGCCCGGGCAGGGCCCCGGCCAGTGCGAGGAAATTCTCCAGCAGGACCTTGCCGTGTTCGCTGGCGATGCTTTCCGGATGGAACTGCACGCCGTGAACCGGGTGGTCGCGATGGGCGAGCCCCATAATCAGGCCGTCCTCGGTCTCGGCGGTCACGTCCAGGGCCGCGGGCAGGTCGTCGCGGGCGACCACCAGGCTGTGATAGCGGGTGGCCTTGAAGGGCGTCGGCAGGTGTTCGAACACGCTGCGGCCGCGATGGTGGACCGGGCTGACCTTGCCGTGAACCAGATGGGGCGCCCGGACCACCCGGCCGCCATAGGCCTGGCCGATGGCCTGGTGGCCGAGACAGACGCCCAGAATCGGAATGCGTGAACCCAGCCGGACCACGGTCTCCAGGCAGATGCCGGCGCGGTCCGGGTCACAGGGGCCAGGCGACAGGACGATGGCCTGGGGCTTCTTCGCCTCCAGCTCGGCGACCGAGATGGCATCGTTGCGCCAGACCTCGACGGCGACACCCAGTTCCCCCAGGAAGTGGTAGAGGTTGTAGGTGAAGCTGTCGTAATTGTCGATCAACGCGAGCATCGGTCTGTCCCATTGGGC
>JAJFJE010000301.1 GCA_021774355.1 Alphaproteobacteria bacterium | reverse complement strand
TCGAAGCGCATCTGCACGTCACCGAACAGGCCGGTGTTGAACAGTGCCTTGATCGATTCGTCGATCTTCTGCGGATCGAATCGATCACCGGGGTGCACGGTCATATAGGACGCAACGGTCTCCGGTTCGACCCGCTGATTGCCTTCGACCTTGATATTCGCGATGACCAGGGCGGTATCGCCAGGCGGAGCAGCCGGCTGCGTCTGGGCAACCGCAAGCGGCCCTGTCGCCAGGCCAACCGCCAGAGTTGCCGGCCCGACGAGCCGACGCGCAACGCGCATCATTGAGGACACCCTGCCACTCCCTCTGCGTTGCCGATCAGGTGAATAGTCCACTGATGAAATCGACCACTCGCAACCGTACCAAGTCATTCCAGGTGGCAAAAACCATCAGTGTCAGCACCATGGCAAGCCCTATCCGGAAACCAAACTCCTGCACCCTTTCGCCGAGCGGGCGACCGCGCATGGCTTCACACGCATAGAACAACAAGTGGCCGCCGTCCAGCATCGGCACCGGCAAAAGATTGAACAGCGCCAGATTGACCGACAGCGCGGCAACCAACCACAAGAAACTGGCAAAACCGAGGCTGGCACTGCGGCCTGCCATGGTCGCGATCCCCAGGGGGCCGCCCAGATCCTCGGTGCTGCGGCTTCCCGTGACCATCTGCCCCAGGGCGGTGCCGGTCATGTCGATCACCGTCCACACTTCCCGGGCGCCGTACCATACGGCGTCCAGCGGGCCGCGCTGAACATATTCCGTGCCCGACCGGCTGATGCCCAGTTGCCCGACCTTCACGGTGCGGCCGTTGCCGTCGTCCTCGTCCACCACCTTCGGTGTGATCGCGATGTCCTGGACCTGGCCGTCGCGCAGGAAGCGGAGATCGATCGGCGTGCCCTGGTTGAGGCGGATCACCAGTTGCAGGTCCTCGAAGCGGTCGATGCCCCCGCCGTCGATCGCCAGAATGCGGTCGCCAGGCTTCAATCCGGCCGCTTCGGCGGCCCCGCCGGCAACCACCTTGCCAACTTCGGCGGGCGTGAAGGGCTGGCCGAAGGTTGCGAACAGGGCGGCGAACAAGAGCACGGCAAAGATGAAATTGGCGACCGGGCCGGCGGCGGCGATGGCCGCCCGGGCGGCCACCGGCTTGGCGTGATAGGTGTCGGCCCGCCGCGCCTCGGGAACCGCGTCGAGATCGCCGCGGGTCGATGTCCCGTCGCTGTCGCCGAGGAACTTCACATAGCCGCCGAGCGGCAGCAGGGAAATCTTCCAGCGGGTGCCGCGGCGGTCGGTCCAGCCCAGCAATTCGCGCCCGAAGCCGATGGAAAACACCTCGATCGCGACGCCACAGCGCCGCGCCACCCAGAAGTGGCCATATTCGTGAACCGAGACCAGGGCGGACAACGCCAGGACGAAAAACAGAATGGTGTGCAGCGACGAACCAAGCCAGGCCAGCAGTTCCATCATCATGCCATCCTCTCGGGCCGGCGCATCAGAGCGACGCCATGGCCTGGGCTGCCCATTTACGGGTCGCCCGGTCCGCCGTCATCACGGCCTCCAGGCTCTCCGCATCGTGATCGCCGACCAACGTTTCCAGCGCCCGGTCGACCAACCCGGCAATGTCCAGAAATCCGACCCGGCCACCAAGAAACCCGGCAACCGCCATTTCGTTCGCAGCGTTAAGAATTGTAGGGGCGGCACCGCCCCTTTGCAAGGCATGGCGGGCCAGGGTTAGCGCCGGGAAACGTTGCGGATCGGGAGCTTCGAAGGTCAGCCTGCCAATGGCCGCGAGGTCGAGCCGGGCCGCCGGGGTGGCCATGCGATCGGGCCAGGCCAGGGCATTGGCGATCGGCACCCGCATGTCCGGGCTGCCGAGCTGGGCCAGGACCGAGCCGTCGACATATTCCACCAAGCTGTGAACCACGGATTGCGGGTGGACCAGGATCTCGATCATCGGTTCCGGCATGGCGAACAGGTGATGGGCTTCGATCAGCTCCAGCCCCTTGTTCATCATGGTCGCCGAATCGACCGAAATTTTGGCGCCCATCGACCAGTTGGGATGGGCCACCGCCTGGGCCGGGGTGGCCTGGGCCATGGCCTCGTAGTCGCTCGACCGGAAGGGCCCGCCCGAGGCCGTCAGGATCAGCCGGGCGACCCGGGCCCGCTGGTGTTCGGCAAAGACCTGGAAGATCGCGTTATGTTCGGAATCGACCGGCAGCAGGGTGCTGCCGCTGGCCGCCGCCGCCGCCATCACGATGGCCCCCGCGCAGACCAGGGATTCCTTGTTGGCCAGGGCCACGGTCCGGCCCTCGGCAATGGCCGCAAGGGTCGGCGGCAAGCCGGCGGCGCCGACGATCGCGGCCATCACCAGATCGCTGTCCAGGGTCGCGGCATCGACCAGGGCTTGCGGCCCGGCGCCGCAGGCGATGCCCGTTCCCGCCAGGGCCTCGGCCAGGGCATTGTGCAGGGCCGGATCGCCCAGGGCGACGAAGCGCGGGCGGAACTGCAGGGCCTGTTTGACGAGTTCGTCCAGGCGCCGCTGGCCGGTCAGGGCCACGACCTCGAAGTGATCGGGATTGCGGCTCACCAGATCGAGCGTCGAGCCGCCGACGGAGCCGGTCGAGCCGAGCACGACGACGCGTTTCATCGGCCGGTCCTCACAATAGCCCCGTGGCGACGCCCAGGACCACCGCCGGCGCGGCGAAGAGCAGGCCGTCGACCCGGTCGAGAAAGCCGCCATGGCCCGGAATGAACCGGCTGGCGTCCTTGACCCCGAAGTGGCGCTTGACCGCGCTTTCGAACAGATCGCCCATCTGCGACCACAGGCCGAGGACGATGCTGGCCACGGCCCAGGCGGCAGGGCCGCTGCCGGCCGCAGCCCAGGCGACCACGAAGCCGGCCAGGCCGGCGATGGCGCCGCCGCCAAGCAGGCCCGCCCAGGTCTTTTTCGGACTGATGCGGGGCGCCAGCCGCGGGCCGCCGACCAGCCGGCCAACCACATAGGCACCGCTATCCGTCGCCCATATGGTGGCCAGCAGCCAATAGACGAGCCAGGCATCGGCCTGCAGGCGCAACCACAGCAAGGCCAGGCAGGGCACCCCGATATAGGACACGGCCAGCGCCGTCCACCACCGCGCCCGCCGCACCCGGCCGGCCGCCAGCAGGGCCAGGCTGGCCAGGGAGAGCACCGCCAGGGCCGGCGCGAAATGGCCGGCAAAGGCCGTTATCAAGGCCACCACCACGGCGGCGGCGGCAGCGGCGGTCAGCGGCGACAATCCCCCGCCCCCGGTGATCTCGCCCCACTCGTAATGCAGCAGCAGGGCAAGCGCCCCGACCATGACCAGGTAATACGCCCCGCCCAGATGGACCGCGCCGAGGGCCACGGCAGCGAGCACGGCCGACGACAGGATTCGGGTCCCCAGCCCGGCCCAAAGGGTTTGGGGTTGGGGCGGCAGGGTCATTCCCTGCGACCGCCAAAGCGGCGGTCGCGCGCCTGATATTCGCGGATCGCCGCCTCCAGGTCGGCCCGGTCGAAATCCGGCCACAGCGTGTCGACAAAGACCAGTTCGGCATAGGCCGCCTGCCACAGCAGGAAATTGGACAGGCGCTTCTCGCCCGAGGTGCGGATCACCAGATCGGGATCCGGCAAGCCCGCCGTGTCGAGCCGCGAGGCGAACAACTGGTGGTCGACCGCAGCCGGATCGAGCCGGCCGGCGGCCACCGCCTGGGCAATGGCGCGGGCCGCCGCCACGATCTCGTCCTGGCCGCCATAGGAAATCGCCAGGGTGACGTTGAGCCGGCAGTTGGCCGCCGTCTGGGTCTCTGCGTTCTCGATCAGCGAGACGATATCGCCGGACAGGCGGCTGCGCTCGCCGATCACCCGGAGGCGCACGCCATTGGCGTGCATTTCCGCCAGATCCCGTCGCAGATAGCGGCGCAGGAGGCCCATCAGGTCCTCGACCTCCGCCGGCGGGCGACGCCAGTTCTCCGACGAGAAGGCGTAAAGGGTCAGATATTCGACACCCATGTCGGCCGCCGCCTCGACCACCCGGCGCACCGCTTCCGAGCCGCGCTGGTGGCCGATGAAACGGGGCAGATGGCGGGCCTTGGCCCAGCGGCCATTGCCGTCCATGATCACCGCGATATGGCGCGGCAGCCGCAACTGGAGCTCGTCGAAGGCGGGGATCATGGCGCGGCAGCCGGGCTCATACCTGCAAAATGTCTTTTTCCTTATGGGCAAGGTTCGCGTCGATATCGGCGATCGCCTTGTCGGTCATGGCCTGCACCTCGTCGGCATAGATCTCGTGATCATCTTCCGAGATCTTGCCGTCCTTCTCCAGCCGCTTTAGCTGGTCCATGCCGTCGCGCCGGACATTGCGCACGGCAACCCGGGCCTGCTCGGCATAGCGCGCCGCCAGCTTGACCATCTCCTGCCGCCGCTCCTGGTTGAGTTCCGGGATCGGGATGCGGATCAGGGTGCCGTCGACCATGGGGTTGACCCCCAGGCCGGAATTCCGGATCGCCTTGTCGATGGCACTGACCATGGTGCGGTCCCACACCGAAACCGACAGCATGCGGGCCTCGGGCGCGGTGACCGAGGCCAGTTGGTTGATCGGCATCTGGGCGCCATAGGCCTCGACGGTCACCGGCTCGAGCAGGGTCGGCGAGGCACGGCCGGTGCGCAGGCTGCCGAATTCCTGCTTCAGGGCCTCGACCGCGCCGTGCATGCGCCGCGCAAGGTCTTCAAGATCTGGCTCGTCGGACACGTCTGTCACTCCCTGTCACGAATGATGGTGCGCCGCCCCTCGCCGCGCAGGACCGCGGCGATGCCGCCCGGTTCCGCCAGCGAGAAGACGATGATCGGGATGCGGTTCTCCCGGGCCAGGGCGATCGCCGAAGCATCCATGACCTTGAGATCGCGGGACAGCACCTCATGATAGGTCAGTTCGTCATAGCGGGTGGCCTGGGCGTCGCGCTTGGGATCGGC
Source organism: Alphaproteobacteria bacterium (assembly GCA_021774355.1). Taxonomy (GTDB): domain Bacteria; phylum Pseudomonadota; class Alphaproteobacteria; order Zavarziniales; family Zavarziniaceae; genus JAJFJE01. The sequence goes on along the minus strand of JAJFJE010000301.1, from coordinate 12 downwards.
GCTGTAGACACC
>JAJFJE010000031.1 GCA_021774355.1 Alphaproteobacteria bacterium | reverse complement strand
CACGATCACGTCGGCTGGGACATCGGCGCGGCGGCCGTCGCCCGCCTGCTGGCGGACCGGCAGGACGCGCCCCTGGTGCTGACCGGCTATTCCCGCCTGGTGGTCGACTGCAACCGGCCGCCGGGTACCCCCGGATCGATTCCGGAAGTGACCTGCGGCATTACGGTTCCCGGCAATCTCGGCCTCGACGACACGGCACGCGAGGCCCGGCTCGCCGCCCTGTTCCGGCCTTATCACGGGGCCGTCGCGGCACTGATCGACGCCCGGCTGGCGGCGGGCCGTCCGCCTGCCCTGCTCGCCATTCACTCCTTTACCCCGGTCCTGAACGGCGCCGCCCGGCCGTGGCAGATCGGCATCACCTATGGCGCCGACCGCCGGCTTTCCGGCCATCTTCTCGAGCTGTTGCGGCGCCGCCATCCGCAATATTGCACGGGCGACAACCAGCCCTATGCGGTGACCGAGGCCAGTGACTATGCCATGCCGGTGCACGGCCTGGGCCGCGGCCTGCTCCATACCCTGATCGAGATGCGCAACGATCAGCTTCGGACCGTCGAGGGCCAGCACTGCCTGGCCGATGTGCTGGGCGACCTGTGGGGCGAGACCCGCCCGCTGCTCGACCGGCTCCGGGCGCTGCCGTCGGCGGCGCTCAGTTCTGGACCGTGAAGACGTTTTTTGCCTCGATCTCGTCGGGCAGCGGCAACAGCAGGGACGGCACCGCGCGACAGGCGGCCGACATCGAAAAGCGCGCCGATACGGTGATCTCCTTGCCGTCGATCTGCATCGGGTCGACCGTGATGCAGGGCTTGGGATTGACCAGGACGAAGCCGGAGTAGAGCACCCCTTCGGCGTCGGCGACGGCATCGTTGAAGATGGTTTCCCGGTCGGTGGCGTCCTCGCCCACCTGGACCTCGCGGGCCAGTTGTCCCACGACATATTTCATCTGCACGAAATTGGCGAGCACCTCGCCATAGATCATGACCGAGAAGATCAGGGTAATCAGGACGACCGCGACAATGGAAAACTCCACTGCGGCGGCACCGCGTTCGTGGTCGGGTTCTGCTCTTGGCTGGGTCATGGTTCCGAGATCCCGCGAAGCTTTGGCCATATCATTTGAGGTTGGCGCTGACCAGGCGTGCGCCCGGACAAGTCAGGAAGTTCACCGTCACGTCGGCCGAGCCGAGCTGCACGCCGAGCGCCGGCAGCAGGGTGGCCAGGACGGTATCGAGGACGCTGGAAACAACCGGTGTTACGATACCATTGACCAGCCCGTTGACCAGGGTGGTGATCGACCCGAGCAGGGACGACAGATTTGCCACAGGAATGCCCAGCACCTTCAACACCAGGACGGGCGCCGGCGAAAACACCACCGGCGATGGGTTGGCCAGGCCGCTGGTCAGGTCGGACAGCGGCTTGACCGCGCCCACCGTCTTGACCTGCGGCGTGGCAAAATCGCTGACATAGTGAAGCGGCTGGTTGGTCACGCCGCCGACCCCGAGGTCAGCCTGCAACTGAACGCCAATGTCGAGGTTGATGGTGACCAGCCCGATCACGGACACCAGGCTTTTGATGTGCAGCAGGTTGAGCGGCCCGGGGGTCGGAACGGCCAGGTTCGACGAGAAGACCTCGGTCTCCTGGGCCGGGGTAAACTTCCCGAGATAGACATGGGCGATGCCCACCTGGGCGTTGACGTCGACCGACCGCTGGCTCTTCTGCTGCACGTCGCAGCCGATCGCCGTGACCGTCGCGTTGCTGTTGGCCAGTTCCAGATAAATATTCAGGCGACCGTCGATGATATCGACGGCCAACTGGCTGCCCGTCAGGCTCAGCACCGCGCTCAGAATGCCGATAATGCCGTTCTTGATCGGCGTGATGATACTGGCCAGCGGCAGGTCCGCCGACACCAGCAGGCGGGTCTGGGCCGTCCGGACAAAGATCCCGACGCCGCCGACAGCCGAGGTCTGGGGTCGCTCGACGATTCCCGCCTTGACCGTCACATTGACCACCCCCGGGATGGTCAGGCCGACCGCGGTCGACAGGGCATTCTCGTTGTTGGCCGCCTGGACCACCGCATTGAGCACGTCGAAGGTCGACGACTTGAACAGGCCGACCTCGAGGGCACTGTCCGGGGTTCCCTCGGCGATCTGCAACACGTCGCCCACCGGCAGGGTCAGGCCGGGCGGGATCACCGCGTGGATCCCCGTCAGGCCGGCAACGGCGTCCAGATCGATTGAGCTGGGCGAGCCTTGGGACAGCAGGTCCGCGGCGGTCTGCACCAGAATGCCGGCCGAGACATTGGTGGACAGGACATCCTGATAGGACCCGGCGCTCAGCCCGGCATTGATGGCCAGAAGGTCCAGATACTGGACCAGATCGATCTGGGAATTGAGCAGGCCCTGGTAACCGACCGCCGAAAGGTTGACCGAGCCGCCCAAGAGCGACCCGAACACGGCATTGAGCAGAGCGGATTTGGTGGTATCGACGGTGACCAGGGTTGACGCGATGGTCAGCGAGGTCAGCGGCCCCTCCTTGATTGCCGTCGCGCGGGCGCCGATGTCGAACATGTCGATGCCGACAATCCGGGCAAAGAAGCTCGGCGCCGTCGTCTGTCCCGTCAGCCGCACGGCATTGGGGGTGGCGCCGCCGGCGACAAAGCGGTCGCCGACCGGATAGATCAGACCGCCGCCGACCCCGATGGTGCGGGCGACATAAGTCCCGAACACCGGTTCCGCGAGGTCGCCCGCGGTATAGCCATTATCTTCCAGGGAATTGATCGCGGCACTTTCGGCGGCCTCCTCGCTGGGCAACTCCCGCGCTGCCGCGACCGCGGCCAGATCCAGGGCATCCTGCAATGCCCGCTTGGAATAGAAGGCGTAACCGACATCGGTCACGAAGGCGACAAAGGTCAGGACCAGCGGCAGCAGCAACAGGAAGATGATGCCCACTGCGCCGCGTTCCCGGTCCGGCCTTTCACATTTCCGTGTCATCCATCCCCGCCTCGGCCCATGAAACCATTTCGGATATTAAATTGGATTGTAGACGATTGGGGAACAGTTTCGACCAAAGTGGTGAAGGGAACGTAAATTTAACCCCCGCCCTTATCCCCAAAACGGTTGGAATCCGCGACGGATCCCTGGTCCGCCCTGGCCGGACGAAGACGACATCATGGCCTGTCCTGACCGGGTCTGGCCCGGTCATCTGTGCTGCAATGGCAGGCGCGGTGGTCCCGTGCAGGGCCGGCACGGCGGCCGGCCATGACCGCCCGGGGCGGCTTTCCCGGACCCGGGCAACCCGAACGGGCGCGCCCTAGCGCCGCGACCACGCACCGTTGGGGGTCAGGACAAATTCGCCGCGCTCGGCACGGTCGATCAGACGCTTGCCGGCGATCGCCTCGACCTGCGGCAAGGTGATGCCGTTCTGGGTCGCGATCGAACGGTACTTGGCCTTGCGCTGGAGATTGATGTCCTCGACCAGCTTGACCACGCCGGGGTCGGCGTTCGGCGCGACCACGCCGAGATAGCCATCCGGGCGCTCGCCCACCACGCCGGCCTTTTTGGCCTCCTCCAGAGACATGGCAAAGGCCGGACGCCCGGGCAGCAGCGCCGCCGCAGCCACGCCGCCCAGGACCAGGGCGAACAGGTGCCGGCGGCCGACCAGCGTCGGACCGGTTTCAGAAGAGATCGGCGTTGGCATCGATCAGGGCCTCCACATCGCGTTCGATCTTGACCCGCACTTCGTGCTCGATCTTGACGTTCAGGTTGATGGTGATGGGCTTATCGGGCGCCGCCACCTTGACGGTCGGGCTGCACCCGGCGCCGGCCGCGGCAGCAACGAGGACGATCCCGCCGACCCAGGCGCGGCGGGATGCGTCAGAGCATCGTTCAGTGCCCATTGCCCTTGATCCTTCCACCGATGATTCGTTGCCCGATCGTGTCGCCGAGATTGTAGAGGGATGCGCCGGACTGGGCCATGGCCCTGAGCGGCCCTTCGACCGTCAGGTTGAAGTTCACCGGATGGCCGCCCTCGATCTCCGGGTTGCGGCCGGCGATCTGCAGCCCGACCTTGAGCTCGCCATTGAGCGGCCCGTCGACCGTCGCACTCAGGATATTGAAGTGGAAATCGGTCAGGAGATCGAAAATGAAATCGAGTTCCGGCCGGTCGGACGCCACCATGCCACGCAGATCGGGATCGTGAAGCTGGAGCTTGCCGCCGGGCTGGTCGGCCGACAGATGACCGTCGACGACCTTGGGCCCGTTAGCATCGATCACCACCGGCACCACGCCGGACAGCCGCCCGTCGGCCACCAGGCCGGTATAGCCGCTGAGGGCCGCGACCGCCCCGAGTTCGACGCCGACCACCTGAACCTGCATCCGGTTGCTGCCGGCGGCCGGGTCGAGCAGCGCGTCGTCGATGCGGATTTCGCCGCCATAGAAGGGCCACGAGGCGTGCTCGACCGCCAGTTTTCCGTCGCGCTGCAGGGCAAAGCGGAAGGTTACCGGACCGACGCCGAGGCCGACCAGCACCTGGCGGATCACCAATTCCTGCCCCGGCGGGCTGCGCGGCGGATTCAGCCCGGAGAGATGAAGGGTCCCGGTCATGCCGCTCAACTCGACCTGCGGGGTGGTCGCCCCCAGGCCGTCGAGCGCAACCTCTGCCGTGCCGTCCCACCGGCTCCCCCGCCAGTTCAGGGCGACGCGGCCGCCCAGGCCGCCCCGCAGATTGGTCACCTTGCCGGCAAGCGCTGGGATCAGGTCAGTTACCCTGGCGCGTTTCGGGTCGAGTTGCAGCGGAGTCAGCGCGATATGGGCCTCGCCCTTGCCCGTCGCCAGGTCGTGACGGCCGGTAATATCGAGGGCCAGGATGCCGGAGGGCTCGGCCAGGTGGCCGGCGAACCGGATCCCGCCATCGGCCAGGTCGGCGCCGCCGGTCAGGGCAAAGACCGCCGCCACCCGCCGGTCCCTGGCGATATCGGCGATCTCGCCCCGGTCGATCGTCACGCGGCCGCTGAACCCGCCTGCCGCCAGGGCGCCGCGCAGCCCGACATCGAGGCCGCGCGCGACGATCCCCTGGGCCGGCAGGGACAGGGTCGCACCGGCAAGGGCCGCCATGACGGGCACCGCGCCGCCGGTTTCCGCCGACAGGCTGTCGAGCGTGAGAACGAACGGCATTCCGGCGCGGCCCGTCGCCTGCAGCGGGCCGATCGTCAGCCGGCCCCGGGTCAGGTCGCGCCGGCCCGCGACCATCTCCCGGCCCGGCGCCAGGCCGATGACGAGGGTGTCGAGGGTCGCGGCTTCGCCCGCCTGGCGCAGGTCGTCCAGGGCGATTTCCGAGGCAGCCGTCGGGACCACCCGAATCATCTCGTCGCAGATTTCCGCCCGTGCCGTCAGGGCCAGGCGGGCCGCGCCGACCCGGCCGGGCCCCACCGCCCAGTCGCCCAGCGTGCCGTTCAGGCCGAGCGCCAGGCCCGCCTGATCGCCGCACGGCCGGTCCGGCCGCCCGGCCAGGGACAGGGTCAGGTCGCCGCGGCGCGGCAGCCGGCCCAGCGGCGCGTCCGGGGCGGCCTGCCAATGGCCGCCCAGCATGGCGGTCACCGTCGATCCGCGGGCGATGTCGGCGGTCAGGTGAATCACGGGCTCCTCGGGCAAGGCGAGCGTCCCCGCGAGCTTCGCCGTCATCGCGGCATCGCCCTCGGGCAGGACCAGGGTACCGGTCAAGGCCAGGTTCGATGGCCCGGCCGGCCCTGCCTGTTCATCCAATGTCAAATCCAGGACATAGGTTCCGTCGTCCCTGCGCTGCCCGGTCGCCACGAGACTGGCCCGGGCGCCATAGCCGGTCACGTCCCGCAGGGCCAGGGCCAGGTCCTGCGGCTGGCCGTCCACCAGCATCACGTGACCGGTCACCCGGGCGGCCAACGGACCGGACGGCGTTTCGAGAAGCAGAGCACCGCCGGCGATGGCGAGGCGGGCATTCGCCGCGATGCCGTCCCGGGGGGCGGAGGGGGGCGCCGGCGGGCCGCTCCCGGCCAGGGCGGCCAAGCGCGCGGCGGGGAGGCTGCCATCGGGGAAATGCAGGCCGGATTCGTCCAGAATCAGATGCAATTGGACGCCGCTGACCGTCGCCGACAGGAGCTTCGGGGCCAGCGGACGGGACAGATCATAGGCGGCGACCGCATGGTCTGCCGACAGGCCGGGGAACAGCATGATGTTGGACAGTTCCGCCTGCCGCAAGTCGAGCCGGTCGACCGACAGGGTTGCCGCGGCAAGGCCGAACGGGCCGCCGGCAAGGGGCGCCAGGCGTTCGACCAGGGTCCGCTGGAGGCCGAGCAAGAGGGCGACGGCAAGCAGGACCGGCAGCAGCGCTGCGCCGCCGCCCCACACCAGGGCGTGGCGGCGCCAACTCCACCCTGTGCGGGAACCGTCGGGCGCGGTGCTGCTCATCCCTGCCAGCATGCCCCGTCGACAGGGCCGGCGGAAGCGCACAGAACGCTTTTAATACGTCGCCGGAACGACAGAATGGCGGTGGCATGATGGAGAGACACGATGAACGGCCGGGTCCTGCGTAACGAACCGAGCGACGCCTTCTGGATGCCGTTCACCGCCAACCGCGCTTTCCACAAGGCGCCGCGCCTGCTGGCCCGGGCCCAGGACATGCATTACTGGACCCCCGAGGGCCGGGCGATCCTGGACGGCGCCGCCGGGCTGTGGTGTGTCAATGCCGGCCACGCCCGGCCGCGCATCGTCGCCGCGATTGCCGCCCAGGCCGGCGAACTGGACTATGCGCCGCCGTTCCAGATCGGCCATCCGGATGCCTTTCTTTTTGCCGACGAACTGGTCCGAATCAGCCCCCCCGGTCTCGACCACGTATTTTTCTCCAATTCCGGATCGGAAGCGGTCGAGACGGCCCTGAAAATGGCCCTGGCCTACCACCGGGCCCGGGGCGAAGCCGGCCGGTTCCGCCTGATCGGTCGCGAACGGGGCTATCACGGGGTCAATTTCGGCGGCGTTTCGGTCGGCGGCATGGTCAATAACCGCAAAGCCTTCGGCACCTTGCTGGGCGGCGTCGACCATCTGCGCCACACCCATGATCCGGCGCGCAACGCCTTCAGCCGCGGCCTGCCGGCGCACGGCGCCGAATTCGCCGAGGATCTGACCCGCCTGATCCAGTTGCACGATGCCTCGACCATCGCGGCGGTGATCGTCGAGCCGGTTGCCGGGTCGACCGGTGTCCTGCTGCCGCCCCAGGGCTATCTGGAACGGTTGCGGGCAATCTGCGACGCCCACGGCATCCTGCTGATCTTCGACGAAGTGATCACCGGCTTCGGCCGCCTGGGCGCGCCCTTTGCCGCCGACCTGTTCGGCGTCGTGCCCGACCTTATGACCACGGCCAAAGGCATCACCAACGGCGCCGTGCCCATGGGCGCGACTTTCGCCAGCCGGGCGATCTATCAGGCCCTGATGACCGGGCCCGAAGACCAGATCGAACTGTTCCACGGCTACACCTATTCAGCCCATCCCCTGGCGGTCGCCGCCGGTCGGGCAACCCTGGCGACCTATCAGGATGACGGCCTGCTGACCCGCGCCGGCGATCTGGCGCCATTATGGGCCGACACCCTGCACGGGCTGCGCGACTGCCCCCATGTCATCGATATCCGGACCATCGGCCTGGTCGGTGGCATCGAACTGGCGTCCCGCCCCGGCGAACCCGGCGCCCGGGGCCTCGAAGCCTTCAAGCGCGCCTTCGCCGCCGGCCTGCTGATCCGGGTGACCGGCGACATCATCGCCCTGTCGCCGCCCCTGATCATCACCGACGACCAGATCGCAGAACTGGCTGCAATCCTGCGTGACATCCTGACGACCCTCGACTGAAGGGCGCCTCCCGGCCCGCCGTGGAGTCCGCTTGACAATTTAAGACGACCGGTCATTATCATCGCCATGGCACGCCCGTCGGTGAGACATCGCATCGTTGAAATGGGCACCGCGGTGCTGCTGGAGCGGGGCTTTTCCGCCACCGGCGTCCAGGACATCACCGCGGCGGCCGGGGTGCCCAAGGGCTCGTTCTACAATCACTTCGAAAGCAAGGAAGCGTTCGGCGCCGAGGCGCTGCGCACGTTCTTCGCCGATCTGCAGACGACCATCCGGGACACGCTGGACAATCAAGCGGTGCCGCCCTTGCGCCGGCTGCAGGATTATTTCGCGGCGATCATCGCCAAGCTGGACGACCAGGACTACGCCTATGGCTGCCTGATCGGCAATTTCAGCATTGAATTGAGCCCCCTGAGCGACCGGATGCGGGCGGAGCTGCAAGACATCTTCGCCCATTGGGTGGTGCCTTTCCGGCGCTGCGTCGCCGAGGCCCAGGCCGCCGGCAGCATCCGCAACCCCCTCCCCCCGGCAGTTCTGGCCGACTTCATCCTGGCCGCCTGGCATGGCGCCATCCTGCGCATGAAGATCGAACGCAACCGCGAACCGCTGGAACAGTTTCGCACCGTGATCTTCGATTCCCTGCTCAATCCGCCCTGAATCCTGATCGATCCGCCGACCGGGACATGTCGCTCAAAAATCAAGACGACCGGTCATATTGTAATAAAAATGTCGTGGAGGAGCGTAACATGAGTAGTCAACCAGGCACCGCATTCCCGTTCGAGCCGCACTATCTCGAGGTGCTCGGCTCGCGCATGCATTATGTCGATGTCGGGCCGCGCGACGGCACCCCGGTGCTGTTCCTGCACGGCAATCCGACGTCGTCCTATCTGTGGCGCAACATCATTCCCTATGTCTCGCCCACGCACCGCTGCATCGCCCCGGACCTGATCGGCCTGGGCAAGTCCGACAAGCCCAAGCTCGGCTATTTCTTCGAAGACCACGTCCGCTATCTCGATGCCTTCATCGCAGCGATGGGCCTGGAGGCGGTGTTCCTGGTCATTCACGACTGGGGCTCGGCCCTGGGTTTCCACTGGGCCCGGCGCCACCCCGACCGGGTCAAGGGCATCGCCTTCATGGAGTTCATCCGCCCCATTCCCACCTGGGCGGAATGGCCCGAAGCCGCCCGCGACTTATTCCAGGCATTCCGCACCGAGGGTGTCGGGCGGCAATTGGTGATCGACCAGAACGTCTTCATCGAGGGCGTGTTGCCGCAATGCGTCGTCCGTCCGCTCAGTGCGGCGGAGATGGACCACTACCGCGAGCCATTCCGCGACCCGCCCAGCCGCGAGCCGCTGTGGCGTTTCCCGAACGAACTGCCGATTGCCGGCGAACCCGCCGGTATGGTGGCGACGGTCGAGGCCTATCTCGACTGGCTGCACACCACGCCCGTGCCGAAACTGCTGTTTTGGGGCACCCCCGGCATTCTTGTCCCACCGGCAGAAGCGGCCCGCCTGGCCCGCGACCTGCCGAATTGCCGGGCGGTCGATATCGGCCCCGGGCTGCACTATCTGCAGGAGGACAATCCCGACCTGATCGGCCACGAAATCGCCCAATGGCTCGCGCAGGTCTAAGCCTCAATCAGGCCCGACCGGGCGGGGCGACCCGGCCATGGGTCCCCCGACGCCGCACCACGCGGCGTCGGGGGACCTGGTCGCGACGGGCTCAGGCCGCCGCGGGGCGGAACTGCCGGCCGTAGAAGAACCCGGTCAGTGCGCCCAGGCAGACCCAGAACAGGAAGCTGGTCATGGTCACCGCGACGATGAACTGATGGGCCAGGCTTTCCGGGGCCGCGCTGTGATAATCCGCCGGCTGGGGCGCCCCAAGGGCATGGGGCAGGACGATCAGGGCAATGCCCAGCACGGGCAGCAGCGGGGTCCTGCCGAAGAACACCAAAGCCAGTCCGCCGGCCGTGGCCGCGACCGCAAGCGCCCACCACAATTGCCGGGCCATCAGCGGCGCCGCCTCGGTGCCCGGGACTTCCGGAGGCAGGCCGAGACCCGGCGCCAGGGCAACCACGGCGAAGCCGGCCAGGCCCCAATAGATCCCCTTGCGCCAGTCCAGCCGGTCGCCCCGGAAGGCATAGAGCGCGACCAGCAGCAGCGAAAATCCAATGCCCGTAAAGACATCGGCAAGGCCGGTATAGAGGGTGCGTTCCCAGCCATCCTGCGGCGACCAGGCCGCGGCAT
>JAJFJE010000004.1 GCA_021774355.1 Alphaproteobacteria bacterium | reverse complement strand
CTGTTCCGTCATCGGCGTCTCCCATCCCGCGGGCCACAGGCTAAAACACTTTGCTGCCAAGTGGAAACCGCTTCGCGGCCGGGCCGGGCCGCCTTATCGGGCGAGCGCCCGGGCCCCGATATCCCGGCGGCAGAAGCCGCCCGGCCAGACGATCCGGTCAACCGCCTGGTAGGCCCGGTCGATCGCCTCGCCCAAAGTGTCGCCGGTGGCCGTGACATTGAGCACCCGCCCCCCCGCCGGGACCAGCCGGTCGCCGTCGCGGCGGGTCGCGGCGTGGAACACGACGACGCCGTCGACCGCCTCGGCCGCGGCGATGCCGGCGATTGCGCCGCCGGGCTCGAGCGGCCCGGGATAGCCCCGGTTGGCCAGCACGACGGTCGCCGCAGCACCCGGGCGCCAACGCAGATCGAAGGTGTCGAGGACGCCGTCGGCGGCCGCGATCAGCGCCGGCAGCAGGTCCGATTTCAGGCGCAGCATCAGCACCTGGCACTCGGGGTCGCCGAACCGGACATTATATTCCAGCAGCTTGGGGCCCTCCGCCGTCAGGATGATGCCGGCATAGAGCACCCCCTTGAACGGGCAGCCTTCGGCGGCCATGGCGGCGACGGTCGGGCGGATGATTCGCGCCATCACCTCGTCCTGCAGGGCCGGGGTCATCGCAGGCGCCGGCGAAATCGCCCCCATGCCACCGGTATTGGGGCCGAGATCGCCGTCGCCCACCCGCTTGTGGTCCTGGGCGGTGCCGAAGGGCAGCACGTGGCGGCCATCGGAAATGGCGAAGACGCTGGCCTCCTCGCCGTCCAGGAACGCCTCGATGACGATTTCCGAGCCGGCCGAGCCGAAGCGCCCGTCAAAGCAGTCCTCGACCGCCTGCACCGCCTCGGCACGGCTGGCGGCAATGACCACGCCCTTGCCGGCGGCCAGGCCATCGGCCTTGATCACGATCGGCAGGTCCTGGCAATCGAGATAGGCAAGGGCGGCCGAACGGTCGTGAAACCGGCCATAGGCGGCGGTCGGGATGTCGTGCCGGGCGCACAGGTCCTTCATGAAGCCCTTGGAGCCTTCGAGCTGGGCGGCCCGGGCCGAGGGCCCGAACACCTTGATGCCCTTCTCGGCCAGCTTGTCCGCCAGGCCCATGACCAGGGGGGCTTCCGGGCCGATCACCACGAAGTCGATATGTTCCGAGCGGATCAGGGCGAGCACCCGCTCGGTGTCCTTGAGGTCGAGGGCGATGCAGGTGGCCAGGGCGGCGATCCCGGCATTGCCCGGCGCGCAATAGACCCTCTCGACCAGGGGGGAAGCGGAAAGCGCCCAGACCAGGGCATGTTCGCGGCCGCCGCCGCCGATCACCAGAACCTTCATCAGGCCGACCATCCAAGACTTAACCAATCCGTCGGGCTGCTTGTATCATGGCGCCATGGAGAATGAAGCCACCCTTGCCACCGACAACAGCCCGGAATATTCGGTCAGCGAGTTGTCCACCCTGCTGAAGCGCACCGTCGAGGAGCATTTCGGTTTCGTCCGGGTGCGCGGCGAGCTGTCCGGGGTCAAGCGCCACTCCTCCGGCCATCTCTATTTTGCCCTGAAGGATGCCGATGCCGTGATCGACGGGGTCGCCTGGCGCGGCGTCGCCGGGCGCCTGAGCTTTCGCCCGGAAGACGGGCTGGAGGTGATCGCCAGCGGCCGCCTGACGACCTATCCCGGGCGGTCGAAATACCAGCTCGTCGTCGAGCGGCTGGAGCCGGCGGGTGCCGGCGCCCTGATGGCCCTGCTCGAGGAGCGCAAGCGCCGCCTCGCCGCGGAAGGCCTGTTCGCAGCGGAGCGCAAGCGCCCCCTGCCGTTCCTGCCCACCTGCATCGGCGTCGTCACCTCGCCCACCGGGGCGGTGATCCGGGATATCCTGCACCGCCTGGCGGATCGCTTTCCCCGCCCGGTCCTGGTCTGGCCCGTGGCCGTCCAGGGCGAGGGTGCCGCCGACCAGGTGGCCCGGGCGATCCGCGGCTTCAACGCCCTCGCCCCGGACGGCGATCCGCCCCGCCCGGACCTGCTGATTGTCGCCCGCGGCGGCGGCAGCCTGGAAGATCTGTGGGCCTTCAACGAGGAGGTCGTGGCGCGCGCCGCCGCCGAGAGCGCGATCCCGCTGATTTCCGCCGTGGGCCACGAGACCGACACGACCTTGATCGATTTTGTCTCCGACCGCCGGGCGCCGACCCCGACGGCGGCGGCCGAGATGGCGGTGCCGGTGCGCAGCGAATTGCTGACCCGGGTGGCCGAGCTGGGCAGCCGCGCCTGGCGGGCCAGCGACCGCCTGGCCGCCGAGCGGCAGACCCGGCTGGAGGCGCTGGGCCGCGGCCTGCGCCACCCGAGATTCATCCTGGAAGCCCTGGAACAGCGCTTCGACGACCTGGCCGAGCGCCTGCCCCGGGGGCTCCTCGCCCTGGTCGCCGAGCGGCGACGGCTGCTGGCCGAACGGGCGGGCGGCCTGCGCCCGCGCCTGCTCGACCAGGAACTGGCAGCCAAGCGGGAGCGCCTGGCCGCCCTTGCCGAGCGGCTGGGGCCGGTCGCGGCGCGGCGCATCGAACGCGCTGCCGAACGGCTTGCGACACCCTTGAAGCTGCTGGAGGCCCTGTCCTATACACGGGTCCTGGCGCGCGGCTATGCGGTGGTCCGCAGTGCCGGCCAAGTGGCGACCCAGGCCGCCGCGATCTCGCCGGGAACCGCCTTGGAAATCGAATTTGCCGACGGCCGGATCGATGCCCAGGTCCTGGGCGGGCCGCCGGCCCGGCGGCGACGGCGTGGTGAAACGCCGCCCGAACAGGGCAGCCTGATCTGAAGGGACCTCCGATGGACTCCGCGATGCCTGCCAGACTGCTCTACGAACACGGCCAGTTCCGGGTCCTGTCGCCCG
>JAJFJE010000300.1 GCA_021774355.1 Alphaproteobacteria bacterium | reverse complement strand
GGTCAGGCCCATCTCCCAGGGCAGGCCGGCATCTTTGATCGAGGTCTGGGGCGAGGCGCCGGTGCCGCCGACATTGCCCGAAATCAGGATCACGTCGGCCTTGGCCTTGGCCACACCGGCCGCGATGGTGCCGATGCCGCTGGCCGAAACCAGCTTGACGCAGACCTGGGCCGTCGGATTGATCTGCTTCAGGTCGTAGATCAACTGGGCCAGATCTTCGATCGAGTAGATGTCGTGGTGGGGCGGCGGCGAGATCAGCATCACCCCGGGCGTCGAATGGCGCAGGCGGGCAATCTCCACCGTTACCTTGAAGCCGGGCAACTGCCCGCCCTCGCCGGGCTTGGCCCCTTGCGCGACCTTGATCTCAAGCTCGCGGCAATTGTTGAGGTAGAGGGCGGTCACGCCGAACCGGCCCGACGCCACCTGCTTGATCGGCGAATTGGCATTGTCGCCATTGGCCCGCGGCTTGAAGCGCTCCTCGCCCTCGCCGCCCTCGCCGGAATCGGCCTTGGCGCCGATCCGGTTCATGGCGATGGTCAGGGTCTCGTGGGCCTCGGGCCCGAGTGCGCCGAGCGACATGCCGGGGGTAACGAAGCGTTTGCGGATCGAGGTGACCGGCTCGACCTCCTCGATCGCGACCGGCTTGGCGCCGGTCTTGAATTGCAGCAGGTCGCGCAGGTCGATGGGGTGACGGGTGTCGTTCACCGCATCGGCGTATTTCTTGTAGAGCTGATAATTGTCGCTGCCCACCGCCTCCTGCAGCAGATGGATCAGCGCGCCTTCCCAGGCATGCGCCTCGCCGTTGCGGCGATAGCGATAGATGCCGCCGACCGGCAGTGTGGTGACATCGGCATCGAAGGCCCGGGCGTGCTGCTCGAGCAGCTTCTTCTGGATGCCGGCCAGGCCGATCCCGGAGATCCGCGACAACATGCCCGGGAAAATGTCGGCGACCAGCGCCCGGCTGAGCCCCAGCGCCTCGAAATTGTAACCGCCACGATAGCTCGACAGGACCGAAATGCCCATCTTTGACATGATCTTGAGCAGGCCCTGGTTGATCGCCTCGCGGAAGCGGGCGACACAGGTATCGAGCGGCAGCGAGCCGAACAGGCCGCGGGCGTGACGGTCGGCGATGCAGTCCTGGGCCAGATAGGCATTGACCGTGGTCGCCCCGCAGCCGATCAGGACCGCAAAGAAATGGGTCTCCAGGCATTCCGCCGAGCGCGCGTTCAGCGAGGTGAAGGTGCGCAGGCCGCGGCGCACCAGATGGCTGTGCACGGCACCCACGGCGAGAATCATCGGGATCGCGGCACGTTCCGCGACGACCTTCTGGTCGGTCAGGATCAGATGGCTGTAGCCCTGGCGGACGGCATCCTCGGCCTCCTGGCGGATCCGCGCCACGGCGGTCTTGAGCGCGTCCACCCCGGCCTCGACCGGGAAGCTGCAATCGATCTCATAGGCCTGTTCGCCCATCACCTTTTCGAGTTCGGCAAACTCGCCATTGGTGACCACCGGCGACTCCAGCACCAGCACATTGGCCTGGCTGGAATCCTGGGCCAGGACGTTTTTGAGATTGCCGAAGCGGGTCTTCAGCGACATCACCCGATGCTCGCGCAAGGGGTCGATGGGCGGATTGGTCACCTGGCTGAAGTTCTGCCGGAAATAATGGTGCAGCGGCCGGTACTTTTCCGACAGCACGGCGAGCGGGGTATCGTCGCCCATCGAGCCGATGGCTTCCTTGCCCTCTTCGGCCATGGGATGGAGGATCAGTTCCAGGTCCTCGTGGGTAATGCCGACCGCCAGTTGGTGCAGGCGCAGGTCACGGGGCTCGAACAGGCGCGGCTCGCCCTTGGGCGGACGCAGCCGCTCCGCCAGCTCGACGATCGACTTGGTCCAGTCGCCATAAGGATGTTCGGCGGCCAGGAGATCCTTGATTTCCCGGTCGTGGTATAGCCGGCCCTCTTCCAGGTCGACGGCGATCATCTGGCCCGGCCCCAGGCCGCCCTTCTCGATGACCTCGGCTTCGGGCACCAGGACCATGCCGGTCTCGGAGCCGAGGACCAGCAACCCGCCCCGGGTGATGGTATAGCGCATCGGCCGGAGGCCGTTGCGGTCCAGCCCGCCGACCACCCAGCGCCCGTCGGTCATGGCCAGGGCCGCCGGGCCATCCCACGGCTCCATCACCGAATTGGCATAGGAATAGAGCGCGCGATGGGCCTCCGGGGTGGTCGATTTTTTCGACCACGCCTCCGGCACCAGGAACACCTTGGCCAGCGGCGCCGAGCGGCCGGCCCGCACCAGCACCTCGAAGACATTGTCGAGCGCGGCGGAGTCCGAGCCCGAGGGCTGGATCACCGGCTTGATGTCGTCCGACAATTCGCCAAAGGCCTCCGAGACCATGCGGATCTCGTGGCTCTTCATCCAATTGGTGTTGCCCTTGAGGGTGTTGATTTCACCATTATGGGCGAGCATGCGGAACGGCTGGGCCAGGCGCCACTTTGGGAAGGTATTGGTCGAGTAGCGCTGGTGATAGATCGCGAAGGACGAGATGAAACGCTCGTCCTGCAGGTCGGGATAGAAGCGTTCCAGATCCTCGGCCAGGAACATGCCCTTGTAGATCACCGAGCGGCACGACAGGGAGCAGACATAAAGCTCGACCAGATTGGCCTCGAGCGCCCGCTTCTCGATCCGCCGGCGGATGATGAACAGCTTGCGTTCGAAGGCGTCGTCGCTCATCCCCTCGGGATGCTCGATCATGATCTGCTCGATCTCGGGCCGCGTCGCATTGGCCTTCTCGCCGATCAGGGTGACGTCGACCGGAACCTGGCGCCAGCCATAGATATAGAAGCCGAAGGCCAGGATCTCGGATTCGACAATGGTCCGGCAGGCTTCCTGGGCGCCGAAATCGGTCCGCGGCAGGAATACCTGGCCAACCGCCAGGGCCCCCTGGTTGGGGACATGGCCGGTCGAGCGGACATGCTCCTTGAAGAAGCATTGGGGGATTTCGATGTGGATGCCGGCGCCGTCGCCGGTCTTGCCGTCCGCATCGACCGCGCCGCGGTGCCATACCGCCTTCAGGGCGTCGATGCCGGCCCGCACCACCTCGCGACGGGCCTTGCCGTCGATGGCGGCGATCAGGCCGACCCCGCAGGCGTCATGTTCGAGGCTCGGCTCGTAGAGGCCGTGGGCGCCAAGGCGGGCGGCTTCCTGCTGCCAATGGGCGACGAAGTCGGCGCCGCTTTCGGGGGCTTGCTGAGCAGTCATGGGAAAGCTCCTCGTCACTCGGCGGCGCCGGCCAATTGGGCGGACGCCTTGGCGCGCAGATAGGCATGCATCGATTCGGCGGCGTCGCGGCCGTCCCGGATTGCCCAGACCACGAGGCTGGCCCCGCGGACAATGTCGCCGGCGGCAAAGACGCCTTCGAGATTGGTCATCAGGGTCTTGTGGTCGACCCGCACGGTGCCCCATTTCGAGACCCCGAGGCTCGGCTCGTCGAACAGGGTCGGCAGATCCTCCGGATCGAAGCCGAGCGCCTTGATCGCCAGGTCGCAGGGCACGGTGAAGGACGAGCCTTCGACCGGTTCCGGCGCCTGGCGGCCCGAGGAATCCGGCGCCCCCAGGCGCATATGGATGGCCCGCACACCGGTGATCGACCGCTTGCCCAGGAACGCCTGGGGCGCCGAAAGCCAGACGAACTCGACGCCCTCCTCCTCGGCGTGCTTCACCTCGCGCAGGGAGCCCGGCATGTTCTCGCGGTCGCGGCGATAGAGGCATTTGACCGACTTGGCGCCCTGGCGCATGGCCGTGCGGACGCAGTCCATGGCCGTGTCGCCGCCGCCCACCACCACCACATGCTTGTCCTTGGCATCGAGCGCACCCGAGGCGAATTCCGCCACCTGGTCGCCCAGGCCGGTGCGGTTGGACGCGGTCAGGAAGGTCAGGGCCGGCACCACGCCGTCCAGCCTGGCCCCCGGCAGGGCAATGTCGCGGGCCTTGTAGACACCGGTGGCGATCACCAAGGCGTCGTGGCGTTCGCGCAGGGTGGACAGGCTGAGCGTCCGGCCGACATCGACGTCCATGTGGAAGACCACGCCGGCAGCCTTGAGCAACGCGGTCCGCCGCCCCACCACGTCCTTTTCCAGCTTGAAATTGGGAATGCCATAGATCAGCAGGCCGCCAACCCGATCGTAGCGGTCATAGACATGGACCTCATAGCCCTTGGCCCGCAACTGTTCGGCCGCGGCCAGGCCGCCCGGGCCGGCCCCGATGATGCCGACCGACTGGCCCAGTTCGGCCTTGGGCAGGCGCGGCTTCACCCAGCCCTTGTCCCAGGCGGTATCGGTCAGGAATTTTTCGACCGAGCCGATGGTGACCGAGTCGAAGCCCTTCTCGATTACGCAATTGCCTTCGCACAGCCGGTCCTGCGGGCAGATGCGGCCGCACACCTCCGGCATGTTGTTGGTCGCCTGGGACAGCTCGTAAGCCTCCTGCAGGCGGCCTTCGGCGGTCAGCTTCAGCCAGTCGGGGATGTTGTTGGACAGCGGGCAATGGACTTGGCAGAACGGCACCCCGCACTGCGAGCAGCGGCCAGCCTGGGCCTCGGCCGCCGGCTGGACGAAGGCCTCGTAAATCTCGTCAAAGTCGTGAACCCGGGTTTCGGCCTGCCGTTTTGGCGGCATCGCCTGGGGCAGGGTCACGAATTTCAGCATGCGGTTGTCGGCCATGACGGCTCCCCAAACGGGGCGAAGCCGCCGGCCAAGGACGGGCCGCTTCGCTTGGACAGTCTCTTCTTTGAGAGATACGCGCAAACACCGCAGCCACAAAGCGAAAAATCACTACTAGGTCAAAAATGCTGACCTATTGACTATCAATCGCCTAATTCCTCATCGTGCGTCGCACAAAAATCCGGCAGAATAGGTCCGATTCGATACTATATTGCCGGTCAACCGCTCCGCGCCTCGGATCCGGAGGTGAATTGCCCGGTCCGCCGGAAGCGCTGGAGATAGGCCGGCACCACCGCTTCCATCGCTGTTGGAACCACCCCGAAGGCTTCGAAGCCGGGATTGCCGGGGCGCACCACATTGTCGACCTTGAGCAGCTTCAGTTGGTCGCTGGTCACCGGCGCGCCCGGCAGCCAGCCGGTGGCCGCGGCCAGCAGGCCGGCGACCGGCCAGGGTACCGGCACCAGCAGGCGGCGGCGCTCCGTCACCTCCAGGACATAGGCGAGGATCTGGCGGAAGCTCAGGACCTCCGGTCCGCCCAATTCATAGGGAATGGCCAGGTCGGCAGGCGGCGCGGTGAGCCCGGCGACGACGGCGGCAGCGACATCGCCCACAAAAGCCGGCTGGAACCGGGTCTCGCCGCCGATCACGGGCACCACCGGCAGGTCGCGGGCCAGCCCGGCGAAGCGGTTGAAGAACTTGTCCTCGGGGCCAAAGATCACCGAGGGCCGCAGAATCACGGCCCGGGAAAAAGCCTGGCGGACGGCGACCTCGCCGGCCGCCTTGGAGCGGGCATAGGCCGACGCCGCTTCGGCATCAGCGCCCAGGGCCGACACATGGACCAGGGCGCCAACCCCGGCGGCCCGCGCCTCCTCGGCCAGGCGGCCGGCGCCGCGGGCATGGAGCAAGTCGAAACGCTGGCGGCTGGATTCGGACAGAATGCCGACCAGATTGACCACCGCATCGGCACCGGCGACGGCCGCCTTGACCGACGGGCCGTGCCGCAGATTGGCCTGGATCAGGGCGATCTGCCCGACATCGCCCATGGGCCGCAGGAAGCCGGCCTGTTCCGGCCGCCGTACCGCCACCCGGATGCGCCATCCGGCCTTGGCCAGCCGCTTGACGACCGCCCGCCCGACGAAGCCCGAACCGCCAAATACCGTGACCAGAGCCATGGGACCCCCTGCAAGCAACTGCCGGCGTCCCGACGCGGACCCCCGGCTCGACTGGCGGCACCATACAAGAGCGCGGAAGCCCGCGCCAATCGTTGCTGTTGCCGCACGGGATCCGCGGCGGCGGCAAAGCTAGCCGCAGCAGCCCGGCGCCGGGCCGGTGCCGTCCCGGGCCGCCTGGACCGGCGGACAGGGCCGGTCGCCATAGGAGCAGAAGACGCAGCAATCGCCCGCCTTGGGGCGCAGCACGGTGCCGCAGCCGCGGCAGTCGTAGAAATACTGGCAGGCGTCGACAGGCATGATTTCCTGCGCCCGATGCCCGCAAGCCGGACAGGTCAGGACCGCATCGCGCATCATGCAGCACCTCCTGGATTGCCGTGGCCGCGGCGCCATCATAGGGCCGGATGCCGGTCGCCAGCAATCAGGCCGGGGCATCGGCCAGGTGGGCGCGGCCCCGGCCGTCGGTCTTGGCCCGATAGAGGGCCGCGTCGGCCCGGGCCAGCAGCCGGTGAAAGGGCTCGCGGCTCGACGGCCGATAGCTGGCAATGCCGACCGACAGGCCCAGCGTGTCGCCGCCCAGTTCGGCGCTGATCCGCGTCGCCGCCGCGATCAGGGCCTCGGCCTTGATCAGCGCCCCCGGGGTATCGGCACCGTCGAGCCAGAGGGCGAATTCATCGCCGCCCAGCCGTGCCGCCAGATCGCCCGCCCGGCTGTGGTCGCGCAATTCGCGGCCGATCTCGGCCAGGGCATGATCGCCGAAGGCATGGCCGAAACAGTCGTTGAGCGGCTTGAAATTATCGAGGTCG
>JAJFJE010000299.1 GCA_021774355.1 Alphaproteobacteria bacterium | reverse complement strand
GACGTCCTGGCCGGCAATGTGGATGGTCCCCTCGGTCACGGTCTCGAGCCCGGCGATCAACCGCAGCAAGGTGGACTTGCCGCAGCCCGACGGGCCGACGACAACGACGCATTCCCCGGACGCCACCGCGAGATCGAGTCCCCGGACGACGGCGGTGGCGCCGAAGCGCTTGGTCAGGTTCTCCAGACGAACGTCAGACATCGCTATCCCTTCACGGCGCCCGCCGTCAGGCCGGCGACCAGCCGGCGCTGCAAGACCAGGACCAGGGCAATCAGGGGCAGGGTCACGATCACCGAGGCCGCCATCACATTGCCCCAGGGCAGTTCGTGCTGGCTGCCGCCGGTGATCAGGGCAATCGCCACCGGAACCGTGCGCTGGTCGTCCGACAGGGTAAAGCTGAGGGCAAAAAGGAACTCGTTCCAGGCCGCGATGAAGGCCAGCAGGGCGGTTGCCGCCAGGGCCGGACCGAGCAAGGGCAGAAAGATCCGGGTGACCAGGACCAGCGGGTTGGCGCCGTCGAGAATCGCGGCCTCTTCGATTTCGACCGGCAGGTCGCGCATGAAGGCGGTCAGCACCCAGACCGTGAACGGCAGGGTAAAGATCATGTAGGACAGGATCAGGCCGCCCAGATTGTCGTACAGGCCGAGCGCGCCGATCACCTCGAACAGCCCCGACAGGACCGCGACCTGGGGAAACATGGAGACCGTCAGGATCGCGAACAGAAGCGGCCGCCGGCCACGAAAGCGCACCCGCCCAAAGGCATAGGCAGCGCCGACCCCCAGCCCGAGGGAGAGCACGACAACCCCGCCGGCGACCGCCAGCGAGTTCGCGATGGTGCGCGGAAAGGACTGCTGGTGCCAGACCCGGAGATAATTGACCGGGTCGAAACTGGTCGGCCAATAGTCCGGCCGGAACAGGTCTGACCCCTCCTTCAGGGAGGTGATGACCGCGTAATAGAGCGGAAACAGCAGGTAGACGACCAGCACGGCGCAGGCCGCGACCAGCCCGGCAAGGGCGAGCGGGCGCCTCATCGCCGTCGGCCCTCCAGGTCCAGGCGGCTGACCGCCAGATAGATTACGGTGATGGCCGCGACCACCACGAACAGCATGGTCGAGGCCGCCGAGCCATAGCCGACATCCTGGAAGCCGACCATCTCGCGGCGGGCGAAGACCGACAAGGTCATGGTCGCATCGGTCGTACCGGTCATGACATAGACCAGGTCGAACATGCGCATGGCATCGAGCAGGCGAAAAATCACCGTGACCGCCAGGGCCGGACGGATCAGCGGCAGGGTGACCTGGAAAAACACCCGCACCGGGTGGACGCCGTCGACCCGCGCGGCCTCGTAGCAGTCCCTGGGCACGGTCTGCAGGGCGGCAAGGACCAGCAGCACGACGAAGGGCGTGGTCTTCCAGACGTCGACCAGGATGACCGAGGCCATGGCCAGGCTCGGCTCGGCCAGCCAGGCGACCGGGGCCGCAATCAGCCCCAGGCGCAGCAGCAGGTCGTTGATCACCCCGAACTGGTCGTTCAGCATCCAGTTCCACATCCGGGCCGAGACCACGGTCGGGATCGCCCAAGGGACCAGCACGGCGGCGCGGACCAGGGTCCGGCCGGGAAAACGCAGATTGAGCAGCAGCGCGATCAGAATCCCCAGGACCGTCTCCAGCGTCACCGACACCGCGGCGAAAACCAGGGTGTTGGCCAGCGCCTTAAGCCACAGCGGGTCGGCCAGGACGCCGAACCACAGGCCGTCGTCGAAGGCCAGATAGTTGCCCAGGCCGATCAGCCGGTAATGGTCGAGGTCGATCAGCGTGGCATTGGTCAGGCTGAAAAACATTGTCCGGCCCAGTGGCCACAAGGCGACCGCGCCCAGGGTCACCAGCATCGGCGCCAGGAACAGCCAGGCCCAGCGGACGCGCCCCGGGATCTCGGGGGTGGCGGCCGGCATCACCATTGCGCCCGGTAGCGCAGGCGGCGCAGGTCGGTTGCCAGGGCGGTGATCCGCGCGGCGACCGGCGCGCCCGCCAGAATGTCGTGGGTCGCCCGCCACAGATCGCTGGACAGCCGATTGTAATGGGGCCCCGCCCGGCGCGACGGACGCGCCGTGGCGCTCTCCAGCGGCGTCAGCAGGTCGGCGAAGAACGGGTTGGCCTCGAGCACTTGGGGATCCTGATAGAGCGCGGGCACGGTCGGATTATAGGAGGCCCTGACGGCCCGCCGCTTCTGTTCTGCGGCGCTGGTCAGAAAGCGCACCAGGGCCGCCGCCTCGGCCGGGTGTCGGGAATAGCGCGACACCGCCAGGTGCCAGCCGCCCAGCACGCCGGCGCTGGTCCCGCCGGGGCTGCCGGCGGGCAGCGGGATCACCCCGACCTTGCCCCGGACCGGGCTGTCGGCGCCTTGCGCCAGAGCCCAGGCATAGGGCCAGTTGCGCATGAACACGGCGTTGCCGGTCTGAAACACACCCCGTGCCGCCTCTTCGTCGTAATTGAGCACGCCGCGCGGCGCGATGCCGCCCACCCAACTGGCCGCCAGGGTCAGCGCCTGCCGGCTCGCCGGATTGTCCACCGTGACCTTGCCGGTATCGTCCAGAATGGTGCCGCCGCCAAAGCTGGCAATCCACTCCAGGGCATTGCAGGTCAGCCCCTCATAGGCACGGCCCTGGAAGACGAAGCCCCACAGCTTGCGGCGGCCACGGCGCCGCTCGCCCTGCTGCACCGCCGCGGCGATGGTGGTCATCTCGGCCCAGGTCCGCGGCGGCTGAAAGCCATGGCGTGCCAGCAGGTCCTTGCGGTAGTAGAGCACCCCGACATCGGTCCACCAGGGCATCGCCACCAGCCGCCCGTCGACCGTGTCATTGGCGATCAGGGCCGGGAAATGGCCGGCCGGCGCGTCGCCCATATAGGGGGCCAGGTCGGTCAGGTGGCTCGCCAGCATACCGGCCCAGACGACGTCGATCTGCAGGACGTCGAGGGCATCGGTATGGGCGCCCAGCATCTGGAGGTAAAGCGCGAGGCGGTCGGTCGACGAATTGGGCGTGGTCACGATCTTGACCGCGACCCCGGTCTGCTTTTCCCAGCGCCCGACGGCATCGGCGCAGAGCTGCAACTCGACGCCGAGGGCGCCGCAGGCAATCGACAGCGTTACCGGTGCGGTCGTCGCCTGGCCCGGCCCGGCCCCCAGGAGAAGGGCCGCAACCCCCAGGGCACCGGCCAGCCGGTGCATTACCCGGCCGCCCTGACCTTGGCCGGCCGACGCGCCTCGGTGATCGCCTCGAATTGCGCCGCGACCCGCGATGCCCAGTGGCTCATGTCATAGTGGCGGACGACCTTGCCCATCGCCGCCATGCGGTGGCTGGCCTCGTCCGACGGCATGTCCAGGGCCTGGTCCAGGGCACTGTCCATGGCCCTGTTCGAATAGGGATTGGTCAGCACCGCCTGGGGCAACTCGACCGCGCAGCCGGCAAATTCGGAGAGCACCAGGACACCGCCCTCGCCCCGCTTGGCGGCAACGAATTCCTTGGCCACCAGATTCAAGCCGTCGCGCAGCGGCGTCGTCAGGCAGATATCGGCAACATTGTAATAGGCGAGCAGGCGCTCGAACGGAATGGCGTTCGAGAACAGCACCACGGGAGTCCAGTCGAGCTTCGAGAAGCGGCCATTGATCCGCCCGACCAGGCTTTCGATCTCGCGTTGGGTCTCTTCGTAGATCTTCATGGTCGAGGCCGCCCGAACCGACGTCACCAGAAGCTTGATTTCGCCCACCAGTTCGGGTCGTCGTTCAAACAGCCGTTCAAAAGCCAGCAGGGTCTCGACCATGCCCTTGGTATAGTCGGTCCGGCCGACCGTCATCAGCAGGCGCCGCCCACCCAGTTCCTCGCGCAGCTGGACACTGACGGCGCGGCTTTCCTCGCCCTCCAGGATCGACTCGACGAGGTCGGGATTGGTTCCGACCGGGGCAATCCCCAGATGGACCAGGCGGCTGGCGCTGCGCAGCAGGGTCGGCACCTGGGGCTCCGACAGGGCCGTGCCGGTCGGCGACAGCCCCTCCTCGACGGCGGCGCTCGCCGCCGGCTCGGCCGCCCCGAGCGAACGGGCGACATCGGCGAAGTTCTTCGCATAGCGGGGGATGTGGAAACCGACCAGATCGCAATCGAGCAGGCTGTCCACGATCTCGCGGCGCCACGGCAGGATGTTGAAGACATCGGGCCCGGGAAACGGCGTGTGATGAAAGAATGCGATGCGCACGTCGGGCCTGAGTGCCCGGAGATAGGCCGGCACCAGCCACAGATTATAGTCGTGAATCCACACCAGCCCGTCATCGGCAACCGCCTCCGCGGCAGCCTCGGCGAACATGTGATTGACCTCGCGGAAGGTCGCCCAGTCGACGTTCTCGTAGCGGAACAGGCGCGGGAAGGAATGCAGGATCGGCCACAGCGCCTCCTTGGAGGTGACGTGGTAGAAGCTCTCGACCTGGGCGGCCGTCAGCGGCAGGCGCGAG
>JAJFJE010000298.1 GCA_021774355.1 Alphaproteobacteria bacterium | reverse complement strand
CGATGATCGTCAAGGAGGCGATCCAGATGCGCCGGGACCGCCTGACCTTCGCCATGCTGGTCGGCATTCCCCTGCTGCAACTCGCCCTGTTCGGCTTCGCCATCAACACCGATCCCAAGCATCTGCCGACCGCAGTGCTGGTCGCCGAGGACAGCGCCCCGGCCCGCAGCATCGTCGCCGCCCTGCGCAATTCAGGCTATTTCGACATGGCCCAGGCGATGGCCACCCGGGCCGAACTCGACCGCGCCCTCGAATTGGGCGCGGTGCAGTTCGCCGTCACCCTGCCGGTCGGCTTCGCCCGGGCGCTGACCCGGGGCGAGCGGCCGGCCATCCTGGTCGAGGCCGACGCCAGCGACCCTGCGGCCACCAGCAATGCCCTGGCCGCCCTGGCCACCCTGGTCGACACGGCGCTGGTCCATGATCCGGCGCTGACGCCGGCGGCGGCGACCGGCAGCGCGCCCTTCGATATCGTCATCCACCGCCGCTTCAACCCGGAAGGCGTCACCCAGTATAACATCGTGCCCGGGCTGGTCGGCGTGATCCTGACCATGACCATGGTGATCGTCACGGCGATGGCCATGACCCGGGAACGGGAACGGGGCACCATGGAAAACCTGCTGGCCATGCCGGTGCGGCCGATCGAGGTCATGCTGGGCAAGATCGTGCCGTCGATCGGCCTGGGGGCCATCCAGGTGGCGGTGATCTTCGGCGCCGCGCGCCTGTTGTTCGGCGTGCCCATGGCCGGCTCGTTCCTTGCCCTGATGGTCGGCCTGATCGTCTTTATCGCCGCCAACCTGGCGATCGGCTTCACCTTTTCGACCGTCGCCCGCAATCAATTGCAGGCGATGCAGATGTCGTTCTTCTTCTTCCTGCCGTCGATCCTGCTGTCTGGCTTCATGTTTCCGTTTCGCGGCATGCCGGTATGGGCCCAGTGGCTCGGCGAAGCCCTGCCTTTGACCCATTGCCTGCGCCTGGTGCGCGGGGTCATGCTGCGCGGCAATGGCCTGGCCGAACTATGGCCCAACCTCTGGCCCATGCTGGTCATATTGGTGGTGGTCTCGACCCTGGCCCTGCAGCGCTACCGCCAGACCCTCGACTAGGCCTGCGGGGGCTACAGGGCCTGGGCCGCCGGGCGGGGCGGGAGCAAGCCGCGTTCGGCGACCCTGGCAATCGCCCACAGGCCGCCGATCGCCAGCATGGCGACGACATAGTCGATTCCCGGGAACGGCAGGTTGCGAGCCACGACATCGGCCGCCAGGGACAGAAAAGCGCCGAAGCAGAATGCCGGCAGACCGTTGCGGCCGATCAGGGCAAGGCCGGCCGGCAGCGGCGCGGACCAGTCGACCGCCAGGCGCAACACGGTCAGCCGGACCAGCCAGGCCAGGGCGAAGAAGCTGGCCAGACGCAGGGCGTCGAGATCGGACTTGCTGATCGGCTCGATCAGCGCATTGATCGCCGGCGGGGGGAAGACGCCCTGGAGCTCGGGCATCCGCCACGACAGGGCGAGCGCGGCAGCGGCCGCGGCAACGATGCCGGCGAGCCAGGTCAGCTTGCCCGCATGGCGGTCGAGGCGGGCGAGCAGCGGCCCGCCATGCAGCCCCATGAAGCTGCCCAGGACGAACAGGAACTGCCAGGCGAAGGGATTGAAGAACAGCCCCGCCGGCCGCTCGTGGGGCAGCAGGGCGTTAAGCTCCGGGGCGACGGTCCACAGCGCCAGGCTGCCCGCCAGCATGATCGACGGTGCCGCCGCCATGCCCCGGACGATCCAGGGCGAGGCCAGCACCAGAACGACATAGAGCGGGAGCACGTCGGTCATGGTCGGCTGTGCCATCAGCAGGGCCACCCGCGCCAGGTAGCCCACCGGGTCGGCGACGAACTGCGCGACATAGCCGCTCCACAGCGCCTGATAGTCCAGCGCCCCGGCATTCAGCAGGACACCGCAGGCGAGCAGGCCGACGGCCATGCCCAGATAGGCAAGGTAGATCTTGACCGAGCGCCGGAGCATCCGGTCCCGCGCCTCGGCCACGCCGCGGCGCAGGGCGGTTTTTTCGAACGCCAGGGTGGCGGCAATGCCCGAGACGAAGACGAAGATCTCGCTGGCATCGGCCAGCGCCACATTGCGCGGCGTAAGTTGGGCCAGCGGGCTGCCCGGGATGTGGTCGACGACGATGGCGACGAAGGCCAGCCCGCGAAACAGGTCCAGCCATTGGTTGCGGGGTGCCGATGTCGTCATGCTGCTGCCATGGTCGTCCAATGGTCGCCGGGATCCCCCCGGCGACCGATCAATGACGGATCGGTGACAAAGTTCCCGCCGCTGCGGTCGATGGTGCCGTGGGCGGTGGGCGGGCGGCCAGGGCCCGACGATCCCAATACGCGCTGGCCAGGGCGGTCGCCCACAGCAGCAAGGCCGCGACGAGGGCCGCGACATAATCCGCGCCGGGCAGGCCGGGGTTGCGCGCGATGATGTCCCCGGCGAGGGAGATCACGGTACCCAGGGCGAAACAGGGCAGGCCGTGCCGCCCGATCAGGCTGAGCCAGGCCAGCGCGGGTCCGTCCCAGGGCATGGCGATCCACAAGGTCAGGCGCCGGGCAAGCCAGGCCAGGGCGAGGAAGCTTGCCACCCGCACCGGATCGAGATTCCATTTGTCGATCGGATAGATCGCCTTGACCAGGCCGGCAAAGACGCTATCCGGCGCCACGCTCGGGACCTCCCAGACCGGGGCCAGGAAGGCGGCCGCCAGGGCGATCGCCAGGGCCACGGGGGTGAGCGCCCATGCGCCGCGGTCCAGGCGTTCCAGCAGCGCGCGGCCATGCACCCCGAACAGCGCGCCCAGGACAAAAATCCCCTGCCAGGCGAAAGGGTTGAACAGATAGCCCTCGGGCCGGTCGCTGGGCAGCAGGGCGTTCAGGCCGGGCGCGGTCCACCACAGGGCCAGGCTGGCCGCGAGGGTCGTGAGGGGCACCGCCTCGAGGCCCCAGACGATCAGCGGGGCCGCCAGCATCAGCAGGACGTAAAGGGGCAGCACATTGACCAGGCCGGGCTGGATGACCATGGCGACAACCCCCAGGGCAAAGCGCAGGGGTTCCGCCACCAGGGCCGCGCCGAAGCCGGTCCATACCGCCTGTTGCTCGAGGTCGAGAGCGGCGGCACCGGCGATCAGGGCGCACAGGGCCAGGGCGGTGGCCACGAAAGCCAGGTGAATCCG
This sequence comes from Alphaproteobacteria bacterium, assembly GCA_021774355.1. Lineage (GTDB taxonomy): Bacteria > Pseudomonadota > Alphaproteobacteria > Zavarziniales > Zavarziniaceae > JAJFJE01. Next base: position 3,968 of record JAJFJE010000298.1, on the reverse strand, counting down.
GGCCGACCGGCGCAGCATGCGGCCAGCGGCAACCAGCCGCCCTTCCCTGGCGATCAACCGCAACTGGACCATCGCCGCGGTGAAGCCCGAGATGAAGACAAAGGCCTCGGTCGCGTCCGCCAGGGACCAATGCCGCATGGTGACCTTGCCCAGGGGATTGCCCGGCATGTGGTCGACGACGATGAACAGGAGCACAAGGCCCCGGAAAAAATCGACTGCCTGGATCCGCTTGCCCGACATGATGCCCTTGATCCGCTTCACCGGACCACGGCCGACCGCCGGGCCGGGTCCAGCACAGGAACCCGGCGCCGGCCCCGGGGTTCCCGTCGCTGGAACCGCCGTCCCGGATGCCGCACACTGGCGGTCCGCCTGAAGGGAAGCCGCCTTGGTCGACCGCCGCCTGTTTCTCGCAAGCGCCCTGGCCATGCTCGCCCCCTGGCCGGCTGCCGCCTCGGATGCCGCCGCGACCGTACCGCGCGCCAGGCCCGACCCATGGTGGCACGAGCGGCACCGGCAGAAATGTGCGGAACTGGCGACCACCCGCCCCCGGCTGCTGTTCATAGGCGATTCCATCACCCATGATTTCGAACTGGCCAGCAGCGCCCGGGCCTACGATTTCCGGGCCGTGTGGGATTATTTCTACGGCGACCGCCAGGCGGTCAATCTAGGCTTCAGCGGCGATGCCACGGCCAATGTGCTGTGGCGTCTCGACCATGGCGAACTGGCCGGTCTTGCCCCGCAGGTCGCCGTGCTCCTGATCGGCACCAACAACACCATCCAGGGCCAGAGCGCCGACACCGCCCTGGCCGGCATCGCTGCGGTGGTCGCCAGCTTGCGCCGGGCCGTGCCGCGCACCGCCATCATCGTGGTCGGGATCCTGCCCAGCGCCGTCTCGGCCGCGAAATCCGCGGCCGACGCCGCCGTCAATGCCGCCCTGGCACAGCGCTACGCCGCCGACGGCATGGTGCAATTCGTCGATCTGAAGTCCGTATTTCTGAGCGGCGGCCAGGTGGACACCGGCCTGTTCATGGATCCCCGGAACAGCCCGCCGGGCGCCGCCCTCCATCCCGACGCCCTGGCCCAGGCACGCCTGGCGGCGGCACTGGAGCCGACCCTTGCGCCGCTTCTGGGCGACGCCCCAAAACCCTGGCCGCCCGTGGCGCCCTAGAGCAGTGGTCGCATGACGGTCATTCCGCCAATGCTCTGACGTGTTGAAATAACGCATTTTCAGGCGGCGACCCGGAGTCCGCTTCGCCTGACGATTCTCCAGGCTCGCGCGGCAGGACGGTTACGGCGCGCCGGCTGTCAGGGCGCCGGCCCAGGCCCGCTCGTCCGGGCCTGCCGGGGCGTCGATCACCCGTTCGGGGATTTCCCACAGGATCACCCGGGGCGGGGTCTCCCGGAACGCCGGGTCGGCGAAGTAGGCCCTTGCCGCGCCGTCGAAGCCAGCCCCGTCCCGGGCCATGTCGCCGACCGGCACGGCCAGGGCCGCCGAGAGAAAGCCGATGAAATTGCCGTTGCGGGAAAAGGAACTGCCGATCACCACCACCGGCGGGCCGGGCATGTCGCCCAGCAGATCGTCGCCCGGCAGCGGCGGCTGGACGATGGTGCTGGTGGCGACCCGGTCGCCGGCCGGCCGGGCCCAGGCCGGGGCCTCGGCCAGGCCCGCCAGGCGGATCAGGTCGCCGATCCGCTCGACCTCGGCGCCCGGCCGGACGACCGCCGCGCCGATTGCCGGCGGCGCCAGGCCGCCTGCGCCGATCTGCTTCGCGATGGCGTCGGCAGCCAGCCGGGCGCCCGTTTCGTTCCAATGTGTGTCGCTGCGGTAGTAGCGGTCGGCGGCCGACGAACCGTCGAGGGCCGCGGCAAGATCCACGGTGGCCACCCCCCTCGCCGCCAGCAAGCCCTCGAAATGGCCAAGCCGGTCGGCCAGCGCCGCCGGCCGGGCCAGGCCGCACAGGGCGGCGCGCGCGATCCGGCTTTTGTCCGGGGCGACGGCGACCACCAGGGCGATGCCCCTGGCGTTCAACTGGCCGGCGACCCGGGCCGCGAGATCGGCCCGCCTGGCCATGGCCAGGGCCGGCGCCGGATGGCTGTCCAGTTCCTCGCGCAGGAACAGCCAGCCGGGGCAGCCACGGCGGACCGCCGGCCCGAGATCGCCCAGAACCAGCCAGTCGAGTATCCGGGCCGCCCGGGCGAGCATGGCGCCTCCCGGCAATTGGGCGGTCAGCCGGTGCGACAGGGCAGCGGTCAGCGCCCCGGAGGACAGCGCCTCCAGGCTCGACCCGGCAATCAGGGCCCGGCCGCCCGGGGCGACCAGGGTCAGGATGCTGGCGACCAGGCCAAGCGCCAGGACCGCCGCCAGCACCAGGCCGGGCAGTCGCAGCACCTTCGGCATCGGCTCGTCCATCGCGCCCCCTAGAACTGGAAATACAGGAAGGGCACCGTCTCGTGCCCTTCAAGCACCGCGAGTGCGTAGAGAAACACGGCTGCCGGCCACAGCGCCTGCCACCAGCGCGGCACGGTGACGCGGCCCGGAGGCAGCCGGTCGCGCAGCGCCGGCCACCAGATGATGGCGAGGCCGAGCCCCAGCCAGAACAGCACGGTCGGATGGAGCGCCACAGCCAGCTGGTCGCCCAGGCCGAGCCCCTGCAGCCCGAACTGGCCCCGCAGCATGGTCTCGGCGGTCGCCCAGTCATCGGCGCGGAACAGCGTCCAGGCAAGCAGGACGACGGCCATGGTCGCGGGATAGGCCAGCACCGTCGGCAGGGCCAGGCCGTGGCGGGTGGCCAGCCGCTCGACCGCCAGGGCCAGGCCATGGACCAGGCCCCAGGCGAGGAAGGTCCAGGCGGCGCCGTGCCACAGGCCACCGATCGCCATGGTCAAAAGGAGATTGCCATAGGTCCGCAGTTCGCCCCCCCGATTGCCGCCCAGGGGGATGTAGAGATAGTCGCGCAGCCAGCCCGACAGGCTGATATGCCAGCGCCGCCAGAAATCCTGGATGCTGGTGGCGAGATAGGGATGGTTGAAATTTTCCGGGAAATGAAAGCCGAGCATCAGGCCGAGCCCGATCGCCATGGCGCTGTAGCCCGCGAAATCGAAATAGAGCTGCAGGCCGTAAGCCCCGGCGCCCAGCCAGGCCTCGGCCAGGCTGGGCCGCTCCAGGGCAAAGGCCGCGGCGACCAGCGGGGCCAGGGAATCCGCCACCAGCACCTTCATGGCAAAGCCGGTCATGAAGCGCCGGGCCCCGGCGCCGAACCCGTCCAGGTCAAAGCGCCGCCGGGCCAGTTCCTTGTCGACCCAACGATAGCGGATCACCGGGCCGGCGACCAACTGGCTGAACATGGCAATATAGACCCCGAAGGCGATCAGGCTGGGCTCGGCCTTCACCACCCCGCGGCGGATATCGTAGAGGTAGGAAATGGCGTGAAGAATATAGAAGGACAGGCCGATCGGCAGGATCACCGGGTCCCAGGGGATCTGCCCGGCATGCAGCAGGGCCAGGCCATCATTGCCGGTGCCGACCAGGAGATTGGCATATTTGAACCAGCCGAGCAGGGCCAGGTTGAGGGCGGCACCCCAGGCCAGCAGGCGCTGCTTGTCCCGGTCGGTCGGCGCCCCCTCGATGGCCCGGCCGAAGCCGTAGCCGGCCAGGGTGACGGCCCACAGCAAGAGCAGGAAGATCGGCTTCCACCAGCCATAGAAGATCCAGCTGGCCAGCAGCAGGACCAGGTTGCGGCCGCCACGCGGCACCGCCAGATAGGCGAGGAAGAACAGCGGCAGGAACAGGGTCAGGAACTCGACGGAGGCGAAGACCATGGTCTAGCCGTCAGGCCTTGAGGCGTTGCGTACCGGCCGGCCCCGAAAGCGGGCGAGCCCCCCGCCGCATGCTAGTACCGGGCGCGGGCATCGAGGCCGCCGACCAGGCGATGGCCACCGGCCCCGGCCGGAATGATGATCAGGCTGTA
>JAJFJE010000297.1 GCA_021774355.1 Alphaproteobacteria bacterium | reverse complement strand
GGCGCGCGCCAGCTGCTGTTCCAGGCCTATGAGGTGAACGGGGCGGTCTCCGAGATCCGGGTCGGGGCCGGCCGGCCGGCCCGGGATCCGGTCCACTGGATGCGCCTGTTCCGGGACCGGCTTGAGCGGATCGACCCCGGTTTCGGGCTCGATGCCCTGCGCCTCACCGCCCTGGTGGTCGAGCCCTTCGATGCCCGTCAGGCCGCCTTCGAGTCCGGCGGCGGCACGGCCGCCTTCGCCACCCTGAAGGGCGGTTTCGGCCCGGCGGTCGAGGCTCTGATCGACCGGCTGGCCAACCGGCTGGCCGGCCCGGACAGCCGGGGCCAGGTGGTCCGCCTCGCCCCCCGCCAGAGCCACTGGCCGGAACGCGCGGTTGCTTGCCGGCCGGCGGCGGAGGTTTCCGCGACCCCCGATGTATGGCCGGCCGCCCAGGCCAACCGGGCCTCACGGCCGCTGCGCCTGATGCGCCGGCTGGATGCGGTCGCCGCCCTGTCGGCCAGTCCGGCCGCGCCGCCGACCCGCTTCACCTGGCGGCGCCAGACCCTGACCGTGCAGCGGGCCGAGGGGCCGGAGCGGATCACCCCGGAATGGTGGCGGCCGCCGGACGCGGATGGCGGCGCCGTGCGCGACTATTACCGGGTCGAGACCGCCGACGGCCGCCGGCTCTGGCTCGCCCGCGCCCCCTCGCCCACCACACCCGAAACCCGCTGGTATGTGCATGGCATGTTCGATTGAGCGATTGGTGCCGTACGGATCGGCGTGTCCTTCTCCTCCCCCGAAGCGGGGGAGGCCGGGAGGGGGCAGGCGTGGGCGATTGCCGGTGCGCAGGTCTTCAGGCAGGAGACCTCTTGCCGCCAGCCGGTGCAGCACCTGGTTCGGCGCACACCCCCTCCCCAACCCTCCCCCGTTTCGGGGGAGGGAGACGCTGCGTGGCCGTTGGAGCTTGGCTTGGCTGGGATGCCGCGCATCAGGGCAAGCCTTCCCCTTGAAGCACACGGCTGCATGGCTGAGTCATGACCGGTTACGCTGAACTGCAGGTCACCACCAACTTCAGTTTTCTGCTGGGCGCGTCGCATCCGCAGGAACTGGTGGAGCAGGCCGCGGCCCTGGGGCTGCAGGCGATTGCGGTGACGGACCGCAACAGCCTGGCGGGTGCGGTGCGCATGCATGCGGCGGCGAAGGCGGTCAAGCTGCGGCTGGTGGTCGGCGCGCGGCTGGATTTTACCTGCGGGCGCAGCGTGCTGGCCTATCCGGTCGACCGGGCGGCCTATGGCCGGCTGTCGCGGCTGATCACCCATGGCCGCAGGCAGGCGCCGAAAGGCGAATGCCATCTGGCCCCGGCGGACCTGATCTCTTATGGCGCGGGCCTGATCATCGCCCTGCTGCCGCCGCCGGAAATAGATGCCGACTATCGCGCCCATGCCCGCGCCCTGGCCGCGGCCTTCACCGGCCGCTGCTATCTGGTCGCCCACGCGCATCTGACCGGGCGCGATGCCGGCCGGCTGGTATGTGTCGCGGCGCTGGCCGCCGATCTGGGCGTCGATCTGCTGGCGGCCAACGACGTGACCCAGCACCGGCGCGAGCGCAAACCGCTGGCCGACGCGCTGACCTGTATCCGCGAGAAATGCACCATCGACACCGCCGGCTGGCGGCTGGCGGCGAACGCCGAGCGGCACCTGAAGGCGGCCGAGGAAATGGCCGACCTGTTCGCCGCCTACCCGCAGGCGGTCGCCAACACCCTGCGCCTGGCCGAGCGCTGCCCCTTCAGCCTGGATGAACTGCGCTACGATTATCCGCAGGAGGTGATGGCCGGCTACGCCACGGCGCAGGACGCGCTGGTCGCGCTGACCGAGGCCGGGATCGGCTGGCGCTTTCCCGGCGGCCTGCCGGACAAGGTGCGGCAGCAGATCGACCATGAACTGACCCTGATCGGCCAGCTCAACTACGCCGCCTATTTCCTGACCGTCTACGATATCGTGCGCTTCGCCCGCGAGCAGGAGATCCTGTGCCAGGGCCGCGGCTCGGCAGCGAACTCTGCGGTCTGCTATTGCCTGGGCATCACCGCCGTCGACCCGACCGCCGTCGACCTGCTGTTCGAGCGCTTCATCTCGGCCGCCCGCAACGAGCCGCCGGACATCGACGTGGATTTCGAGCATGAGCGCCGCGAGGAGGTGATCCAGTATATCTACAGCAAATACGGTCGCCACCGGGCCGGGCTGACCGCGACCGTGATCAGCTATCGCGCCCGCAGCGCGGTGCGCGAGGTCGGCAAGGCGATGGGGCTGAGCGAGGACGCGGTCTCGGCCCTGGCCGGCCAGATCTGGGGCTGGAGCTCGGACGGGGTCGACGAGGACCGGGTGCGCGAGGCCGGGCTCGACCCGTCGTCGCCGCGGGTCGCGATGACCCTGGACCTGACCGGGCAGCTGATCGGCTTCCCGCGTCATCTCAGCCAGCATGTCGGCGGCTTCGTCATCGCGCGCGAGCGGCTGGACGACATCGTGCCGATCGAGAATGCGGCGATGGAGGACCGCACCGTCATCGAATGGGACAAGGACGACATCGATGCGCTCGGCATCCTGAAGGTCGATGTGCTCGCTCTGGGCATGCTGACCTGCCTGCGCAAGAGCTTCGATCTGCTGCACCACCATTACGGCGTGACCATCCCCGACATCGCCAGCGTGCCGACCGAGGACCCGAAGGTTTATGACATGCTGTGCGAGGGCGACAGCATCGGCGTGTTCCAGGTGGAACGCCGGGCGCAGATGAACTTCCTGCCCCGGATGCGGCCGCGCACCTTCTACGATCTGGTGATCGAGGTGGCGATCATCCGGCCCGGCCCGATCCAGGGCGACATGGTGCATCCCTATATCCGCCGCCGCCG
>JAJFJE010000296.1 GCA_021774355.1 Alphaproteobacteria bacterium | reverse complement strand
CGGGCGCCGCGGGACTGCTGACGATCGAGGTTTTCGACGCCCTGGGCAAAGCCGACGTGGTCGTCTACGACGCCCTGGTTAGTGGCGAGATCCTGCGCCTGGCGCGCCCCGGCATGGTCATGGAATATGTCGGCAAACGCGGCGGCGCCCCGTCCTGCCGCCAGGCCGACATCACCGCCCGGCTGATCGAACTGGCCCGGGAAGGGCGCCGGGTGCTGCGCCTGAAGGGCGGCGACCCCCTGGTCTTCGGCCGCGGCGGCGAGGAGGCCCTGGGCCTGGCGGCGGCGGGCATTCCCTTCCGCATCATGCCGGGCATCACGGCCGGGATCGGCGGGCTCGCCTATGCCGGCCTGCCGGCGACCCATCGGGGGATCAATTCCGCGGTGACCTTTCTCACCGGCCATGATTCCGGCGGCCACCTGCCCGACGGCTTGGACTGGGCAGCGCTGGCCAAGGGCTCGCCGGTGCTGGTGGTCTATATGGGGCTGAAGCACCTGGGCGATATCACCGGCCAGCTGATCGCCCATGGCCGCGATCCGGACGAGCCGGTGGCAATCGTCTCGAATGCCACCCTGGCCGACCAGAAGGTCCTGGAGACCACGGTGTCCCGGGCGGCGGCCGAGGCCGCGGCCGCGGGCATGAAGGCGCCGGTGATCACCGTCATCGGCCGGGTGGTGGAACTGCGCAGCCAACTCGACTGGCTGGGCCGATTCGTGCACCCGTCTGCGGCCTTGCAGGCGGCCGCGCCGGGCTAGGGGCGGGGTCGTTCCGGTCAGCGCCGCCGTCGGGCAAGGTCGGCCAGCAGCCGGCGCTTGTCCGGGACACTCATCAGCGACCAGGTGGCGATCTCGTCGATGGTCCGCCGGCAGCCGTCGCACAGGCGGCTGACCGGGTCCATCTGGCAGATCCCGATGCAGGGCGAGGGGGTCTCCCCCATGGCGGACGAGTCACGGTTCATCGCTCCCATATAGGCCACGGCGCGCCGCATCCCAAGGGCGTTTCGGCCCCTTTCAAGCGGCCCGGTGCGACGGCTATGCTGGGCCGGTCAACGGGCGTCGGGAGCACGGATCATGATCACCAGGCGGACGGCGCTCGCGGGGGCTGCGCTGATGCTGGCGGCGGGCCCGGCCAGGGCGGCGGACAAGGTGGTGTTCGGCACCAACTGGCTGGCCCAGGCCGAGCATGGCGGCTTCTACCAGGCGCTGGCGACGGGGATCTATGCCGGCCACGGCCTCGACGTCGAGATCCGCATGGGCGGCCCCCAGGTCAATCACAGCCAATTGCTGATCGCCGGCCGGATCGACTTCAACATGGGCGGCGAGGGCTATGGCGCCCTGAACTATGTCCAGAACGACATCCCGGTCCGGGCCGTGGCGGCGATTTTCCAGAAGGAGCCGCGGGTGCTCATCGCCCATCCCGATACCGGGGTCACCACGCTCGCCTCGCTGCGCGGCCGGCCGATCCTGTTGTCGAACGATGCGCTGCAGACCTTCTGGCTGTGGCTGAAACAGACCCAGGGCTTCACCGACGACCAGATCCGGCCCTATAATTTCTCGGCGGCGCCGTTCCTGGCCGACCCCAAAATGGTCATGCAGGGCTATCTGTCGTCCGAGCCCTATGTCCTGAGCAAGGCCGGGGTCGCGCCGGTGGTCCTGCTCCTGGCCGATTACGGCTATGACACCTATTCCACCACCATCGAGGCGCGGCAGGAGGTGATCGACCGCAATCCAGACCTTGTCCGGCGCTTTGTGACGGCGTCGATCCTCGGCTGGCAAAGCTATCTTCACGGCGACCGGGCCGCCGCCGACGCCATGATCACCGCGGCCAACCCCGACATGACCCAGGACCAGATCGACTATGCGGTCGCGGTCATGAACCGCTACGGCATCGCCGAATCCGGCGACGCCCTGGCGCTGGGCATCGGGGCCATGACCGACGCCCGCTGGGCCGCGTTTTTCGCGGGCACCGTCAAGGCCGGGATCTATCCCGCCACGCTCGACGTCCGGCGCGCCTATACCACGCAATTCGTCAATCGGGGCCTGGGGCTTGCTCGGCCTTGAGGGCGTCGAGCGGCGCTTTGCCAATGGCATTGTCGCCTTGCGGGACTGCTCCTTCGCGGTGGCCGGGGGGGAGATCCTGGCCCTGCTGGGCCCCTCGGGCTGCGGCAAGTCGACCGTGTTGCGGCTGATCGCCGGCCTCGAACAGCCCGATGCCGGGCGCCTGGTCTGGGCCGCCGGCCGGCCCGAGATCGCCTATGTCTTCCAGGACGCGACCCTGATGCCCTGGGCGAGCGTTGCCGCCAATGTCGCCCTGCCGCTGCGCCTGCGCGGCGTGGCCAAGGGCGAACGGCTGGCCCGTGCGGCGGAAGCCATCGAGCGGGTCGGCCTGGCCGGCTTCGCCACGGCCCGCCCGGCCGAATTGTCCGGGGGCATGCGCATGCGGGTCTCGATCGCCCGGGCCTTTGTCGCCCGACCCGCCGTCCTGCTGATGGACGAGCCATTCGCTGCCCTCGACGAAATCACCCGCCTCAAGCTTGACGATGAACTGCGCCGACATGCCCGCGACCTGAAGCTGACCGTCGTGTTCGTTACCCACAGCGTCTTCGAAAGCGTCTATCTGGCCGATCGCATCCTGGTGTTGTCGCCCCGCCCGGGCCGGGTGGTCGCCGAGCATCCGATTGCCGGCGGCGCCGACCGGGGGCCGGCCTTCCGGGCGGCACCCGGCTATGCGGCACAATGCGGCGCGGTGTCGGCCAGTCTCGCCCGGGCGATGGGAGAGCGGCCATGATCGCCCGTCTGGCGCCCCTCCTGCCGGTCCTGATCGGGCTTGCGGTGCTCGCCGGCTGGGAAGCCTTGGTGGCGATCCGCGGCATCCCGCCCTATATCCTGCCGGCGCCGTCGCGGGTGGCACAGAGCCTGTGGCTCGACCGGGCGATTCTGCTGCCGGCGCTGCTGGTCACCCTGGAAATCACCGCCGCGGCCCTGATCGCGGCATCCCTGGCAGGGGTCGGCCTGGCCCTGCTGTTTGTCCAGAGCCGCTGGGTCGAGCGCAGCCTCTATCCTTATGCCGTGGTGCTGCAGGTGACTCCCGTCGTCGCCATCGCGCCCCTGGTGCTGATCTATGTGACCGAGCCGTTCTGGGCGCTGCTGACCTGTGCCGCGATCGTCGCCTTCTTTCCCGTCCTGGCCAATACCACCCAGGGCCTGCGGGCGACCGATCCCGGCCTGCTCGATCTGTTCCGGCTTTATGGCGCCGGGCGCTGGCAGCAGGTGGCGTGGCTGCGCCTGCCCTCGGCCTTGCCCCATTTCCTGGGCGGTCTGCGCATTTCCGGCGGGCTCGCCCTGATCGGGGCGGTGGTGGCCGAGTTTGCCGCGGGCTCGACGGCGGGGCGGGCCAGCGGTCTTGCCTATCGCATTCTGGAGGCCGGCTACCGCCTCAACATCCCGCGGATGTTTGCCGCCCTGGTCCTGGTGGCCCTGGCCGGGATCGCCATTCACCTGGCGCTCGGCGCGCTGAGCCGGGTGATTCTCGGCCGGGACCAGCCGTGACCGGGACCATCAGAATGGTTTTCATGATCGCTGCGGCTGTATAGGATCTGTGAACCTGTTCCTGTAACCATGCGTCTGGGTGCCTCATGCGGCATCGTGTCGGGGCGCGGTTGTGTCCCGAGTCCGGCATCTAGAACAATCCAGTCCATGGGATTCGGCACAGATGAGTTACGACGAGATCTTCACGCGGGCGATTGCTGACCTCAAAACCGAGGGCCGATATCGGGTTTTCGCCGATCTGCAGCGCCATTGCGGCCAGTTTCCGCGGGCCAATTGGCACGGTCCCGACGGGGTCCGGACGATCACCGTCTGGTGCTCCAACGACTATCTCGGCCAGGGCCAGAATGCCGAGGTCCTGGCCGCCATGCACGAGGGGCTCGAGCTTTACGGCGCCGGCGCCGGCGGCACCCGCAACATCTCCGGCACCGCCCACGCCCATGTCCTTCTGGAACGGGAACTGGCCAGACTGCATGGCAAGGCGGCGGCGCTGATCTTCTCGTCGGGCTTCGTCTCCAACGAAGCGAGCCTGTCGGCCCTGTCGAAGGTGCTGAAGGACGTGGTGATCTTCTCGGACGAGCAGAACCACGCCTCGATGATCGCCGGCATCCGCAATGGCGGGGCACCCAAGCGGATCTTCCGCCACAATGACGTCGCCCATCTGGTCGAACTGCTCGAAGACACCGACCCGCGGGTGCCCAAGCTGATCGCCTTCGAAAGCGTCTATTCGATGGACGGGGACATTGCCCCCCTGGCCGATTTCGTCGATGTCGCAAAGCGCTTCAAGGCCCTGACCTATCTCGACGAAGTCCATGCGGTCGGGCTCTATGGCCACGAGGGCGCCGGGGTCGCCCAGCGCGACGGCGTCATGGCCGACATCGATATCATCGAAGGGACCCTGGGCAAGGCCTTTGGTTGCATGGGCGGCTATATTGCCGGCTCGGCCGCCATGGTCGATTGCGTGCGCTCGTTTGCGCCCGGCTTCATCTTCACCACCTCGCTCGCCCCGGTGATCGCGGCGGGCGCCGTGACCTCGATCCGCTACCTCCGCGCCCATGACGAATTGCGCGTGCGTCACCAGGAGCGGGCGGCGACCCTGAAGGCCAAGTTCGCCGCGGCCGGCCTGCCGGTGCTGGCCTCGCCGTCCCATATCGTGCCGGTGATGGTGCGCGACCCGGTGCGCTGCAAGGCGATCTCGGACGAGTTGCTGCGCCGTGACGGCATCTATGTCCAGCCGATCAATTTCCCGACCGTGCCGCGTGGGTCCGAG
>JAJFJE010000295.1 GCA_021774355.1 Alphaproteobacteria bacterium | reverse complement strand
GATGTGGCCGCCGCCCATGCTTTGGCCGAACGCCTGGCCCGGACCATGCGGGCCCGCCTGGTGCGCCGCCAGCAGGCACGCAATTCGGGCCGCCGCCTGGATCTGCGCCGTACCATCCACCGTAATATCTCCCATGGCGGCACACCCGTCGAACTGGCCTGGAAGCGGCGCAAGGACCGGCCCTTGCGCCTGGTCATGCTGCTCGACGCGTCCGGCTCGATGAGCCTCTACACCGCCTTTTTCGTCCGCTTCATCCATGGCGTGATCGAGCATTTCCGCGAGGCCGAGGCCTTCGTCTTCCACACCCGCCTGGTCCATGTCTCCGAGGGCCTGCGCGACCGCGATGCCATCCGTGCCGTCGACCGCATGTCGCTGATGGCCCAGGGCATGGGCGGCGGCACCCGGATCGGCGCTGCCCTGGGCGAATTCAACCGCTGGCATGCGCCGCGGGTGATCAACTCGCGGACCGCGGTGATCATCCTGTCCGACGGCTACGACACCGACCCCCCGGAACGCCTGGGCGAGGAGATGCGCCGTCTGCGCCGCCGCTGCCGGCGTGTGATCTGGCTCAATCCGCTGCTCGGCTGGGACCAGTATGCTCCCGAGGCACAGGGCATGAAGGCGGCGCTGCCCTATATCGACCTGTTCGCGCCGGCCCATAACCTCGACAGTCTCGCGGCCCTCGAACCCTATCTCGCGAGGATCTGATCATGGACCACGCCTGCGATGTGCTGGACCTGGTATCCGACATGAAGGCCAAGGGCGTCCCCTTCGCGCTGGCGACGGTGGTGCGGACCGTGGCGGCAACCGCCGTCAAGGCCGGCGCCAAAGCCGTGATAAGCGCCGACGGGACCATTTCGGACGGCTGGATCGGGGGCGGCTGTGCCCGGGCGGCGGTGCTCAAGGCGGCCCAGGAGGCGATTGCCGACGGCCTGCCCCGGCTGGTGTCGGTCCAGCCGCCGGACAGCCTGGCCGAACAGGGCCTGCGCCCCGGCGACGAGCGCGGCGGCGTGCGCTTCGCCAAGAACATGTGCCCCAGCCAGGGCACCATGGATGTTTTCGTGGAGGCTGTCCTGCCCCGTCCCGAACTGATCATCTGCGGCGGCAGCCCGGTGGCCGCCACCCTCGCCGATCTGGCCCGGCGCATCGGCTTTTTCATCACCGTCTGCGCCAAGGAAGCCGATCATTGGAGCTTCCAGGCCGCCGACCGGCGGGTCGACGGCTTCACCCTGCCCCAGGGCGTCTCCAGCCACCGCTATATCGTGGTCTCGACCCAGGGCCGCGGCGACGAGGCGGCGCTGCAGGCCGCCCTTGCCGCCGAGGCGGAATACTATGCCTTTGTCGGCAGCGCCAAGAAGGCCGCGGCGCTGCGGGCCAGCCTGGCCGACCAGGGCGTCGATCCGGCCCGCCTGGCCCGGGTCAAGGCCCCGGCCGGGCTCGATCTCGGGGCGATCACCCCCGAGGAGATCGCGCTGTCGATCCTGGCCGAAATCGTCGCGGTGCGGCGGCACGGCCAGCGGAAAGGGAGCAGTTCATGAACCGGCTGGCCGAGCTTCAGGCGCTGTTGGGGCGCGATCCGGCGGCCGAACCGGTACGGGTGACGGTGATCGTGCTGGCCGCCGGCCGCTCGCTGCGCATGGGCGCGCAGATGAAGCTGCTGCTGCCGGTCGCCGGCGAACCCATGATCCGCCGCACCGTCCGTAATGCCCTGGGTCTCAACCCGGTCGAGCTGGTGGTGGTGACCGGCCACCAGGCCGCCGCGGTCACCGCCGCGCTGGACGGGCTGCCGGTGACCTTCGCGCATAATCCGGACTATGCCGAGGGCCAGCCCGGTTCGGTCGCCGCCGGGGCCCGGGCCCTGACCCAGCACACCGAAGTGGCGATCGTCATGCTGGGCGACCAGCCATTGGTGAGCACCGCCGATCTGTCGGCCCTGGTCGCGCGCTATGTCGGCCTCGACCAGGATCGCACCATCCTGGTGCCCCATCACCAGGGCCGGCGCGGCAATCCGGTGCTGTTCGCCGCCCGCCACCTGCCCGCGATCGCCGAAGGAGGGCTGAATGTCGGCTGCCGCAAGCTGATCGAGACCATGCCGGAAACCGTGGCCAGTCCGGAATTCGACAGCGACGCCTATACCTTCGACTGCGATACGCCCGAGGATTACGCGCGGCTGTGCGCCCGGATCGAAACTTCATGAGGGGCCTGGCCGTGCTCCTGGCCCTGGTCGCGGCGCCCGCCCTGCTGGCCGCCCTGGGCGGCGCCTTCGACCCGCGCTGGGCCATTCTGGGCGGCATCCTGGTGTTGGCCTGCGGCTTCGGCCGGGCCGGCGGCTGCGCCCTGCCCAGCCTGTTGAGCCTGACCGGCATGGCCCTCGGCCTGCTGGTCGACGGCCGCGAAATCGCGCCCGCCATGCTGGCCGGGCTGTGCGGGGTCTCGACCGCGGGCGGTGCGGTGGTCGACCACTGGCTGATCCTGCCGGCGACCAACGGCCTGATGCTGACCGGGGCCCTGATGGCGGTCGCCCTGGCGCCGCCGCCCGGCCGGGTTCCCTGGCGCGAGGTGGCCTGCCTGCCGGCCATGGTCGTGACCATGCTGCTGGCCTGTCATCTGGGGCCCGCCGGGGCTGCGCTGCTGGGCCTGTCCTGGGGTCCCGCAGCCCTGCTCACGGTTATGACCGTCGGCATGATCTGGGGCGAGGCCCTGGTCGACTGGTCTGCCGCCGCGGTGGCGCGGCGCCGGGCCGGCGCCATGGCGCCGTTCCACTCCTGACCGCGGCCCTCAGTCCGGCAACAGCTCGATCGCGTCGACCCGCGCAGGATAAAAGGCCAGATGGTCCTTGATCGCCGCGACCGCCGCATAGGGCGTCTGGTAGCTCCAGACCGCATTCTCGACCCGGCCCCCGGCCCCTGTCCGGATGGAAAAATAGCTGGCATCGCCCTTATAGGGGCAATGGCTGGCGTGCGCCGTGCGCTCTAGCCGGGCCATGGCGACATCGGCCCGGGGGATGTAGTAGACGGGCGGATAGGCCGCCTCGGCCAGGACCAGGGCCCGGCGGCTATCGGCGATGACGTCGCCGCCGAGGCGCACCACGACCCGCCGGGGCTCGGGGCCGACCGTGATCGGGTGATCGGGTCCAGGCTGCATCATGGCCAACACTCCAATGATCCGCGCCACAGGAAAGCGCGGCGCCGGCGCCTGGCGCAAGGGCCCCCTGGGCATTCCGGGCATGACGAAATCGGGACTATGCTTGACCGGCGGCGCGCCCACACACTTGACGCGGCGCCCGGGGGGAAACCATGTCGGACAGCTTCACCACCAGGACCGAGAAAAGCTATTTCGGCCGCCTGGGACAATCCTTTGGCGGGATGATCGGCGGTGTCGTGCTGATCGCCGCGGCCTGTGCCTTGCTGTGGTGGAACGAGAGCCGGGCGGTCGACGCCGACCGGGCCCTGGCCGCGGCGGCCGCCGCCGTCCTGACCCTGGGGTCGGCCACGCCCGACCCGGCCAATGACCAGAAACTGGTCCACCTCAGCGGACCGGCCAGCGCCACGGCCGCCCTGGAAGACGATCTGGGCGCCCGCTTCGTCGCGGTCCTGGTGGTCCGTCGCCGGGCCGAAATGTACCAATGGCGCGAAGACAGCGAGACCCAAACCGAGGATCATGTCGGCGGCGGCCAGACCGAGACGACGACCTACAGCTATGTCAAGACATGGTCGGACCAGGCACTCGACTCGACCGGCTTCAAGACGCCGGGGGGCCACGAAAACCCGGCCATGACCCTGTCCGGCGCCGTGCTCACCGCCACGGACGGGCGGCTGGGCGGGTTCGTCCTGGACGGCGCGACCCTGGCCCTGGTCGAGGGCGGCGCGCCGGCCCGGCCGGAATCCGGCCCTGATGGCTGGACCCGCACCGGCGAGGGCTATTTCGCCGGTCGCGGCACCCCCGGCCAGCCCCAGGTGGGCGACCGGCGGATCGGCTACCAGGCGATTTCCGCGCCCCAGACCCTGTCGATCCTGGCCCGGCAGAGCCGGGGCGGCTTCGCCCCCTGGGCCGCCCCCAATGGCTATCGGCTGCATCTCGCCCGCCTGGGCGATGCCAGCGCCGCCATGATGATCGCCGACCAGCAGGCCGCCGAAGACAGCCTGACCTGGATCCTGCGGGGGGCCGGCACGGTGATGAACATCCTCGGCTTTGCCCTGGTCCTGGGGCCGCTCCGGGCCCTGGCCAACCTGCTTCCCGTTCTCGCCACCCTGGTCGGCGCGGGCGTCGGCCTGGTCGCCCTGGTCCTCGGCCTGCCGCTCTCCCTGGCCGTGATCGGCCTTGCCTGGCTGAGCTATCGGCCGCTGCTCGGCGGCGCCTTGCTGCTCGTCGCCGGCGGCCTTGTTTTCGGCATCGCCCGGCTGCGCAAGCCCCGGGCGGCGCCGCTTCCCGCGCCCTGAGCCGGACGGCCCCGGGCGCCCCGTCTGACCCATGACAAGGAATTTTCCATGACCAGTATCGAGCAGCGTAACGAGACCACCGTGCGCAATTTCTGCGCCGACTGGGGCAAGCTGAGCACCGAGGCCCTGCTGCCCTATTTCGCGACCGATGGGGTCTATCACAACATGCCCTGGCCGCCCCTCACCGGGCACCAGGAAATCGCCGCCTTCGTCGCCCCGTTCTGGCCGGTGCTGGACAGCCTGGTGTTCGAACTGCTGAACGTGTCGGCCACCGGCAATGTGGTTTTCACCGAACGGGTCGACAAGTTCCGCTTCAAGAACGGCGCCACCCTCGACCTGCCGGTCACCGGCGTCTTCGAGATGGACGGCGCGGGCAAGATCGCCAAGTGGCGGGAATATTGGGACCTCGCCACCTGGACCCGCCAGGGCGGCCCCACCCCCTGAGCCACCGCCCTTGAAGAGTCCCCCCCGGGGGCCGCCGCGGCCGACCCAATCGGTCGCGGCCAGGGGCCTTGCGAAGGCGCTATTGCAGCGCACAAAAATGCGCCAAAATGCCCCTCGCGGCGCGGCCCCGTTGGGCTGCCCTTGCGCGGGACCTTCGTTGATGCCTTTCCCTTTGCGCGCCCTGGCCGTCGTTCTGGCGGCTGCGATCGGGCCAACCGCTGCCCGGGCCAATGACGGCTTCGGCGGCCTGGGCGGCAGCGGCCTGCAATTCGACCGCAGCGCCGCGGTGCGCTTGGTGTCGGAAGACCTGTCCTTGAGCCTCGGCCAGATCGAGGTCGAGGACGTCCTGCACAATCCGGGCGCCAGCGCTCTTCGCGGCACCCTGCGGGTCGCCCTGCCGCCGCTCGCCCTCGCCACCCTGGCCGCGGCCGATTTCGCCCTGACGCGGGAGGAGCTGAACCGGACCAACATCGTCGATTTTACTGCCCGGGTGGATGGCCGGCCGGTCGCCGTCACGGTCGACCGGGTCGCCCTGCTGGTCCCGGACGAAGCTGACCCGCGGCCGCCCTCGACCGCCCTCGATCCGCCGGGCGAGGAGGTGACCGCCCTGCTGGCGCGCTACGACATCCCCTTGTCGCTCGACTATGACACGGTGGTGGCCGCCCTGGACGGCCTGCCGCAAGACGCCCGGGACACCCTGGAAGCCGCCCATGCGGCGACCTTCGCCGGCGGCGCCCGGCCCCTGTGGGCGATCAGCGAGCGCTATTCCTGGTCCCAGACCCTGCCCGCCGGCGGCGCCCTGCGGATCACCACGCGCTACCGCGCGGTGCCGTCCGGCGGCATCTTCCTGTGGCGCGGCCCCCAGGAACAGGCCGCCCTGGTCGCCCGCTACTGCATCGACAAGAAGACCGCCAAGGCGATCCGCGCCGCCCTGCCCCGGGACACGGAAAGCGACGGGACCTCTCTGGGCACCGCCTATTATCTCGACTACGCGCCCCCGGACACGACGCGCTGGGCCGGCCCGATCGGCCGCTTCAAGCTGACCATCGACAAGGACCAGGCGGTCAATGTGCTCGCCCTGTGCCTGGACGGGCTGAAAAAATCGGGCGCCACGGCGGTCGCCCTGGACAAGCGCAATTTCACCCCGCCGCGCGACCTGCGCCTGCTGATCATCGCCCCCAACGAAGAAGAATGACCCCCGGAAAGGGAAGGGCGCCGGCCCGCAGGACGGCGCCCATTTGGTGCATTTCTGCTTGTTAACGGAAGGCCCCCAGTCACCAGACCGCTAAGCTTGGTGGTTTACTGCCTTTGACCCGTGTCAGAGCACCGCCACAAGCTTGGTTCCGGCAACGCCACGTGTCAAGATACAACCTGAAATCACAACGAGGGCCGACCGCAATTCACATGCCTCTGCTGTCTGTCAGGGAATATGACGCGCAGAAAAATATCAGCTTCTCACGCTCTGTACATTAATTTTTGTAGAGTCATGTGAGGAAACTTGACTCTCATACACTCTCCGCGGCCGAATGAACTCGCGTCAACGTGACCTGTCGGCGCTGGCGGCCCCAGCCCCTGGGGGCGTGGAAGGTTTCAGCGCTCCACTCTCTCAGGAGACCGGGATCACAAGAAGGGTAGAACCATGCCCCGCGAAAAACAACGTCGTCGCTATCGCCTGGGCCTGGACCTGGGGTCCAATTCGGTCGGCTGGTTCATGGTCTGGCTGGACGGGGCGGGGGAGCCGATCGGCCTGGGCCCCGGCGGGGTGCGCATCTTTCCCGACGGCCGCGACCCGAAATCAAAGGAATCCAACGCCAAGGACCGCCGGGTCGCCCGGGGCATGCGGCGCCGGCGCGACCGCTATCTGCGCCGGCGAAGCCAGTTGCTGGAAGCCCTGGCCCGGCACGGCCTGATGCCGCCGGCCGGACCGGCGCGCAAGGCGCTGGAGGCGATCGACCCCTATGGGGTACGGGCGGCGGCCCTGGACGGGCCCCAGCCCCTGCATCATCTGGGCCGGGCCCTGTTTCATCTCGACCAGCGCCGCGGCTTCCAGTCCAACCGAAAGTCGGACCCGGCGGATAATGAGTCCGGACTGATTAGGGCGGCCGTGGCACGGCTGGAGGAGGCGATGGCCGCCGCCGGCAGCCGGACCCTGGGTGAATTCCTGCACCGGCGTCGGCTGGCGGGCAAGGCGGTGCGCGCCCGCCTGCAGGGGGCCGGGAAAGATGCCGCCTATGATTTCTATCCCGCGAGGGCCCTGGTCGCGGCCGAGTTCGATGCGCTCTGGGCAGCCCAGGCCCCGCACCATCCGGAGATGACGGCCGCCGCCTGGGAGGCAATCCGCCACATCATCTTTTTCCAGCGGCCCCTGCGCACGCCGCCGGTGGGCAAATGCGCCCTGTCCCCCGCCCAGTCACCCGACGATGCGGAGGGCTTCCGCTGCCCCCGGGCCCATCCTTTGGCCCAGCGCTTCCGCATCTGGCAGGAGGTGCGCAATCTTCGGATCGAGCAGGCGGGCGAGGCCACCCGGCCGCTGACCCGGGCGGAAGGTGACCGCATCGCGCTGGCCCTGTTCGCGGCCAAGGCGATCAGCTTTGACAAGATGCGCAGCCTGCTGAAGCTGCCGCCCGAGGCCCGGTTCAACCTCGAAAGCGACAAGCGCAACCATCTGAAGGGCGACGAGACCGCCGCCCGGCTGGGCGGCGCCAAGCTTTATGGCAAGGCTTGGTATGGTTTTCCCCTGGACCGACAATGCGCCCTCGTCGAACGGCTTTTGGAGGCTGAGGACGAAGACGCCCTGGTCGCTTGGCTGGCGGCGGAGACCGGGATCGACCAGGAGACGGCGGCGCGGGTCGCCGGCACCCTGCTGCCAGACGGCCATGCCAGGCTGGGCCTGCGCGCCCTGCGCCGGGTGCTGCCGCACCTTGCCGAAGGCCTGCCCTATGACAAGGCATGTGCCGCCGCCGGTTTCGACCATGCCCAGGGCCCGACCGGCGAAGTGGTCGACCGCCTGCCCTATTACGGTGCCTGGCTGAAGGATGATGTGGTCGGCACCGGCGACCCCAAAGACCCGCCGGAACAGCGCTTCGGCCGCCTGCCCAACCCCACCGTTCATATCGGCCTGGGCCAGCTGCGCCGTCTGGTCAATGCCCTGGTCGACCGCTACGGCCCGCCGGCCCAGGTGGTGGTCGAGATGACCCGGTCGTTCAAGCTGTCGCCCGACGAACTGGCCAAGGTCGAGAAGGAACAGGCGACCAACCAGGCGCGCAACGACCGTCGCCGGGCGGATCTGCAGGCGCTGGGCCTGCCCGACACGCGGCAGAACCTGCTGAAGCTGCGCCTGTGGGAGGAACTCAATCCCGGCGATCCGCTGGATCGCTGCTGCCCCTATACCGGCGAAAAGATATCCCGGGAGAAGCTGCTGTCGGAAGAAGTCGACATCGACCATCTGATCCCGTTCCAGGTCAGCCTGGACGACAGTGCGGCCAACAAGATCGTCTGCCTCAGCCGGGCCAACCGGCACAAGGGCAAGAGAACGCCCTATCAGGCCTTCGGCCAGGATCCGGCGTGGGAGGCGATCGCCGCCCGGGCGGCCAATCTGCCCAAGGGCAAGCGCTGGCGCTTCGCGCCCGATGCCCTGGAGCGGTTCAAGGAGCAGGACGGCTTTCTGGGCCGCCAACTGAACGAAACCGGCTGGCTGGCGCGCATGGCCAAGAGCTATCTGTCGGCCCTGACCGGCCCCTACCAGACCTGGGTCATTCCCGGGCGGTTGACGGCCATCATCCGGGGCAAATGGGGCCTCAACCCCCTGCTGCCGGACCATAATTTCACCGACGCCAAGAACCGCGCCGACCATCGCCACCACGCCCTCGACGCTCTGGTGGCGGCCCTCACCGATCGCGCTCTGCTGCAAAAAATGGCCCGCGCCTATGACGAGGAGCGGGAGCGGATCGCGGTGCCCCTGCCCTGGCCCAGCTTGCGCGACGAGCTGATCGCCTGGCGCGACCGCATGACCGTGTCGCACAAGGCGGAACATGGCACTGGCGGGCGCCTGCACGAGGACACGGCCTATGGCCTGGTCAAGGACCCGGCGGCCGAAGGGGCCAATCTGGTCTATCGCAAGGCCTTTACGGCCCTGCGGGAAAGCGAGATCGGGCGGATCCGCGACCGTCGCCTGCGCGACATGGTGGCCGCCCATTGGGCCGAGGCCAAGAGCCGGGGCCAGAAGATCGACCAGGCGCTCGCGACCTTCGCGGCCACGGTCGACGATCCCCATGTTTCCCGGGGGATCCGCCATGTTCGCCTGTTAAAGCCCGAAAAGCCCGACTATCTGGTGCCGATCACCGCGGCTGGTGGCGGCGATCCCTACAAAGCCTATGCTGCCGGCGAGAATGCCTTCATCGACATTCTGGAAGCCGCCGACGGCAAATGGCTGGGGGAGGCAACGACAGTCTTCAAGGTCAATGATCCGACCTATTGCCCGGCCTGGCAGGGCGATCCGGCGCTGCGCTTCGTCATGCGCCTTCACAAGGGCGACCTGCTGCGGCTGGAGCGGGACGGGCGGGCGGAGATCATGGTGGTAAGGCGGCTGGAACCGTCGGCCAGCCGGGTACGGCTGGCTGGCCACGCTGATGGCGGTAATCTGGACCGCCGGCACGACAATCCGGACGATCCGTTCCGCTGGCTGATGCCGTCCTACGGCACGCTCAAGGCCATGGGCGCGGAACGGGTCCGGGTGGACGCGATCGGCCGGGTCTGGCGGGTACGGCCAGGGGACGGCCGGCGTCACATCGTGAAAGGCCAGGGGCGCCATGATCGGCCGGGTGGTTGAGATCGCCACCGACGGGCGCTTCGTCGCCCTCGACCGCGGCTTCCTCACCGTGTCCGAAAGTGGCACCGAAGTGGGGCGGGTGCCGCTCGACGCGGTCGCCGCCCTGGTGGCCAATGCCCATGGCCTGGGCTTCACCAACAATGTCCTGGTCGCCCTGGCGCAGCGCGGCGTGCCGGTCGTCCTGTGCGGGTCTAATCACCGGCCAGAGGCGATCCTGTGGCCGGTCGACGGCCACCACCAGCAATCGGGCCGGATGGCTGACCAGATTGCCGCGCCTGCGCCGTTGAAAAAGCGGCTATGGGCGCGCATCGTCAGGGCCAAAATCCTGGCCCAGGGGGCAACCCTGGCGACCGTCGGGGCCCGCCATGGCGGCTTCCAACTGCTAGCGGCCAAGGTGCGCAGCGGCG
>JAJFJE010000294.1 GCA_021774355.1 Alphaproteobacteria bacterium | reverse complement strand
TTCGCCGGCCTGCTCCACGAGGATCTGAAGATCCGCCGATATCTCGAGAAGCGCCTGGCCCAGGCCGGCATCGCCCGGGTGGTGATCGAGCGTCCGGCCAAGAAGTGCCGGGTGACGATCCACACGGCGCGGCCCGGCGTGGTGATCGGCAAGAAGGGCGCCGATATTGACAAGCTGCGCGCGGAAGTCGCCAAGCTGACGCGCTCGGAGGTCAGCCTGAACATCGTCGAGATCCGCAAGCCGGAGATCGACGCCCGCCTGATCGCCGAGAACATCACCCAGCAGCTGGAACGTCGGGTGGCCTTCCGCCGGGCCATGAAGCGCGCCGTGCAGTCGGCCATGCGCCTGGGCGCCCAGGGCATCCGGATCAATTGCGGCGGTCGCCTTGGCGGCGCCGAAATCGCCCGCACCGAGTGGTACCGCGAGGGCCGCGTGCCCCTGCACACCCTGCGCGCGGACGTCGATTTCGGCCGCGCCACGGCCCATACCGCGATGGGCACCTGCGGTGTCAAGGTGTGGGTCTTCAAGGGCGAGATCCTGGTCCATGACCCGATGGCACAGGACAAGCGGCTCGCCGAGCAGCAGAATCAGGCGCGTCCCGAGCGCGAAGGTCGCGAGCGTCGCGACCGGCGCGAGCGCGACAGCCGCGACGCGGAGTAACCGGCCATGATGCAGCCGAAACGGACCAAGTTCAGAAAGGCCTTCAAGGGCCGCATCCACGGCAATGCCAAGGGTGGCACCGACCTCAATTTCGGTTCGGTGGGCCTGAAGGCGCTGGAGCCGGCACGGGTAACCGCCCGGCAGATCGAGGCGGCGCGACGGGCCATTACCCGTCACATCAAGCGCGCCGGCCGGGTCTGGATCCGTATTTTCCCGGACGTGCCGGTGTCGAAGAAGCCGACCGAGGTACGGATGGGCAAGGGCAAGGGCGCGCCGGAATATTGGGTGTGCCGGGTGAAGCCGGGCCGCATCATGTTTGAGATGGACGGGGTGCCGGCCAACATCGCCCGCGAGGCGTTTGCCCTGGGCGCTGCCAAGCTGCCGATCTCGACCAAGATCGTCACCCGGCTCGGCGAAGGAGCGTGATCATGGCTACCGTCAAGGCGAATGATCTGCGGCTGAAGACCGCTGATGAACTGTCCGACCAGCTCGCGGCGTTGAAGAAGGAGCAGTTCAACCTGCGCTTTCGCAAGGCCACTGGTCAGCTTGAAAATACGGCACGCCAAGGCCATGTGCGGCGCGAAATCGCCCAGGTCCTGACCGTGTTGAAGCAAAAGGCGGTCTCGGCGTAAGCCGGGGCGGGTCCGAGGAGAGGCGAGATGCCGAAACGTGTCATGCAGGGCGTGGTGGTGAGCGACAAGGGCGACAAGACCGTCGTCGTCAGGGTCGAACGCCGCGTCAAGCACCCGGTGCTGCAGAAAATCGTGCGCCGGTCGAATAAGTTTCATGCTCACGACGAAACCAACCAGTACAAGGTCGGCGACGTCGTGATGATCGAGGAATGCCGTCCGTTGTCCAAGTTGAAGACTTGGGCGGTGATCGGTGTCGCCGGCGCGACCGGTGTCCCGGCTCCGACCGACGTCTGAGACCGGATATTCAGGAGTAGCGAAACATGATCCAGATGCAGACGAACCTGGACGTCGCCGACAATTCAGGCGCGCGTCGGGTGATGTGCATCATGGTGCTGGGCGGTGCCAAGAGGCGGTACGCCAGCGTCGGTGACATCATCGTGGTGTCGGTCAAGGAAGCGATCCCGCGCGGGCGGGTGAAGAAGGGCGACGTCCATCGCGCCGTCGTCGTCCGCACCGCGAAGGAGATCCGCCGCGCCGATGGCACGGCGATCCGCTTTGACAACAATGCGGCGGTGTTGATCAACAAGCAGAACGAGCCGATCGGGACCCGCATTTTCGGGCCGGTGGTACGCGAACTCCGGGCGCGCAATCACATGAAGATCATCTCGCTCGCTCCTGAGGTGCTGTGATGACCGCCAATACCGATCATCTGAAGCTGCGCGTCCGCAAGGGCGACAAGGTCGTGGTCCTGACCGGCAAGGACAAGGGCCGGCGGGGCGAGATCCTGCGGGTGCTGCCGAAGGATGCCCGCGTGGTGGTCTCCGGCGTCAACAAGATCAAGCGTCACACCAAGCCGACCCAGACCAATCAGGGCGGGATCATCGAGCGCGAGGCGCCGATCCACGTGTCGAACATCGCCTTGGAGGATCCCAAGGACGGCAAGGCGACGCGGGTCGGGTTCAAGACGCTGGAAGATGGTCGCAAGGTCCGGGTGGCCAAGCGTTCGGGAGAATTGATCGATGGCTGAGCCCCGGGTCGAGCCGCGCCTCAAGCGGCACTACGAAGAAGTCGTCCGGCCCCGCCTGATGGAAAGCTTCGGCTACAAGAGCGCGATGCAGGTGCCCAGGCTGAGCAAGATCGTCATCAACATGGGCGTCGGCGAGGCCGCGACCGATGGCAAGAAGATTCAGGGCGCGGTCGAGAACCTGACTGCGATTTCCGGCCAGAAGCCGGTGATCACCAAGGCGACCAAGGCGATCGCCGGCTTCAAGCTGCGCGAGGGCGTCCCGGTCGGCTGCAAGGTCACCCTGCGCGCCGACCGGATGTACGAATTCCTGGACCGCCTTGTGACCATCGCCCTGCCGCGCGTTCGCGACTTTCGCGGTCTCAACGGCAAGAGCTTCGACGGCCGCGGCAACTATGCCATGGGCCTCAAGGAACAGCTGATCTTCCCGGAGATCAACTACGACAAGGTCGATACGGTCCGCGGTATGGACATCATCATCTGCACGACGGCAGGGAAGGACGATGAAGCAAAAGCGCTGCTCGCCGCCTTCGACCTGCCGTTCAATAACTGAGGACGGACGAGAATGGCCAAGACGAGCGCCGTCGAGAAGAACAAGCGTCGCGAGAAGCTGGCTGCGGCCCAGCAGGGCAAGCGCAGCCGCCTCAAGACGCTGATTATGAATCGCGAGACGCCCGACGAGGAGCGTTTCATGGCAGTGCTGAAGCTTGCCGAATTGCCGCGGAACGGGGCCAAGAACCGGGTGCGCCTGCGCTGCCTGGTCAGCGGTCGGTCGCGCGGCAACTACCGCAAGCTGAAACTGTCGCGTATTGCGCTGCGGGACCTGGCCTCGACCGGCCAGATCCCCGGCATGGTTAAGTCGAGCTGGTAAGGAGACCCGCGATGGCAGCTCTGAGCGATCCGCTCGGCGATATGCTGACGCGCATTCGCAATGGACAGACAGCCGGCAAGGCTGTGGTTCGTTCGCCTGCGTCCAAACTGCGCTCCCGCGTTCTCGATGTCCTGCAGGCCGAAGGTTATATTCGCGGCTGGAAGCAGGTCGACGATGATGCCGGACACGCATCCATTGAAATCGAACTCAAGTACCACGAGGGTTTGCCGGTGATCCAGTCGATCGACCGGATCTCCCGACCGGGGCGCCGGGTCTATTCGGCGATCAAGGACCTGCGTCAGTTCCGCAACGGACTGGGCATTCAGATCCTGTCGACCCCCCGTGGTGTGATGTCTGACGCCTCAGCCCGCGCTGCCAATGTCGGCGGCGAGGTTCTGTGCCGCGTCTTCTGATCGGGGATCAACAAATGTCTCGTATCGGAAAGAAGCCGGTTGTGGTTCCCGCGGGCGTCGAAGTGACGGTCGACGGGCACCGGGTGGCGGTCAAGGGCCCCAAGGGCAGCATGGCCCATGTCCTGGTCGACGAAGTCAATGCGGAGGTGACGGCCGGGGCCATTCACGTGCTGCCGCGGGACAAGTCGACCCGCAGCCGCATGATGTGGGGCATGTCCCGGACCGTGGTCGGCAACATGGTCAAGGGCGTGACCCAGGGCTTCAAGCAGGACCTGGAGATCAACGGCGTGGGTTATCGCGCGGCGGTGCAGGGGCGTAATCTGCAGCTCCAGCTTGGCTATAGCCATGACGTGATCTATCCCATTCCGGATGGCATCGAGATCAAGTGCGATAAGCCGACGGCGATCTCGATCTCGGGCATCGATGCCCAGAGGGTCGGTCAGGTCGCCGCGGAGATCCGCGCCTGGCGGCGGCCCGAGCCCTATAAGGGCAAGGGCATCAAATATGCCGGCGAATTCATCTTCCGCAAGGAAGGCAAGAAGAAGTAAGGGGCCAGACGGCTATGAACAGCAGCTTCAGCAAGCGCAGGCAGCGGACCCGCACCCGGTTGCGCAAACTGGGAAATGGTCGGGCGCGGCTCAGCATCTTCCGGTCTTCGAAGCACATCTATGCCCAGCTCATTGACGATGCGAAGGGTGTGACCCTGGCGGCCGCCTCGACGGTCGACAAGGAGCTGAAGAGCCAGATCAAGACGGGCGCCGACGTCGAGGCAGCAAAGCAGGTCGGCCTGCTGCTGGCCAAGCGGGCGCTCGAAGTCGGCGTCGGTCCGGTCGTGTTCGACCGGGGCGGTTATCTGTTCCACGGCCGCGTCAAGGCGCTGGCCGACGGGGCCCGCGAGGGCGGCCTCGATTTCTGATGCGGAGCGAGTGAGGATCCATGGCACGGCAATTCGACGGCGAGCGTCAAACGGACGAACTCGTCGACAAGCTCGTCCACATCAACCGCGTGGCCAGGGTGGTGAAGGGCGGTCGGCGCTTCGGCTTTGCCGCGCTTGTGGTGGTGGGCGACACGAAGGGCCGGGTCGGCTTCGGCCACGGCAAGGCGCGTGAGGTCCCGGAGGCCATTCGCAAGGCGACGGAAGCGGCCAAGCGCAAGCTGATCCGCGTCCACCTGCGGGAAGGCCGCACCCTGCATCATGACGTCGAAGGCCGTCATGGCGCCGGACGGGTCATCCTGCGCGCGGCCCCTCCGGGCACCGGCATCATCGCCGGCGGCCCCATGCGTGCCGTGTTCGAGACGCTTGGCGTGCATGACGTGGTGACCAAGTCGCTCGGTTCGTCGAACCCCCATAACATGGTGCGGGCGACGTTCGATGCCTTGGTCAAAAGCCTGTCGCCGCGTTCGGTGGCGGCCAAGCGGGGCAAGCGGGTCGGCGACATTCTCGGCCAACGCAAGGGCGCTTCGGTTGTAGTCGCCGAAGCCGTGACGGAGTGAGACGATGAGCGGCAAGGTCAAGGTGACGCAGATCGCCAGCGCGATCCGTCGTCCGGCCTATCAGGGCCGGACCCTGGTGGGGCTGGGGCTGAACAAGATGCATCGGTCGAAGGTGCTGGAAGACACCCCCGCGGTGCGCGGCATGATCGCAACCGTCCAGCACCTCGTGAAGGTCGAGCCGGCCGAGTGATCGGCGGCGAGAGGATAGTCAGATGAAACTGAACGAGATTGCCGACAATCCGGGCGCCCGCCCGAAGATCATGCGGGTCGGCCGCGGCATCGGCTCGGGCAAGGGCAAGACCTGTGGCCGGGGCGTGAAGGGTCAGAAGGCGCGCTCCGGCGTGGCGGTGAAGGGCTTCGAAGGCGGCCAGATGCCGATCCATCGGAGGTTGCCGAAGGGCGGCTTCACCAATCTGTTCCGCACCGAATATATCGCGGTCAATCTGGGGCGCATCCAGGCGGCGGTCGATGCCGGCAAGCTGGCGGTCGGCGGCACCATCGACGGGGCGGCCCTGGCGGCTGCCGGCGTGGTCGGGCTGCGTCGCGGCTGCGGCCTGCGGCTGCTTGGGCGCGGGACCTTGACGGCGGCTTTGACCCTGAAGGTCGACGCGGCTTCAGCGACGGCGGTCGCGGCCGTGACGGCGGCCGGCGGCGCCGTGGAACTGGTGGTCAAGCGCCAGGTGCCGAAGAAAGAGGGCAAGCGGGTGGCGCGGCGCAAGCAGGCGGCGGAAAAGCGCGCGGCCCGCAACGCCGCCGCGGCCTGACGCTGGTCCTGAGCCCGGCGACACGCGCCCGGCGGGGACTCGGCCGGGCCGGCAGGGGCTAAGGAAGGTTCCGGATCGGTTCGGCGGGGGACGCCGGGCCGGTTCCGGGCATAGCTACGATCCTTTACGAAGGCGGCCGGTCGCTCAGTGGTCACGCCGTCTCCCGGAGATCCACGATGGCGTCCGCCGCAGAACAGCTCGCAGCCAACATCTCCTGGGGCTCCTTCGCCAAGGCGACCGAGCTCAAGAAGCGCCTGTGGTTCACCCTCGGCGCGTTGGTGTTTTATCGGCTCGGAACCTATATTCCGATTCCGGGCATCGATCCCGTCGCGCTGCAGCAGATCATCTCCAGCCAGTCGGGCGGCATCCTGGGCATGTTCGACATGTTTTCGGGCGGTGCGCTCGGGCGCATGACGATCTTCGCCCTGAACATCATGCCCTACATCACCGCGTCGATTATCGTGCAGTTGCTGACCACCGTGTCGCCGACGCTCGAAGCGCTGAAAAAGGAAGGCGAGGCGGGGCGCAAGAAGATCAACCAATATACCCGCTACGGCACCGTGTTCCTGGCGGCGATCCAGGCCTATGGCATTGCCGCCGGGCTGGAGACCATGAATCCCGGCGGGCTGAGCGCGGTGATCGACCCCGGCCTGGCGTTCCGCGCCCAGGCCGTCATCACCTTGACCGGCGGCACCGTCTTCCTGATGTGGCTGGGCGAGCAGATTACCGCCCGGGGCGTCGGCAACGGCATTTCCCTGATCATCTTCTCGGGCATCGTCGCGGCCCTTCCGCGGGCCCTGATCAACACCCTGGAACTGGGCCGGACCGGCGCCCTGTCGGTCTTCATCATCGTCGTTCTGCTGCTGGTGGTGGTGGCCGTGGTCGCCTTCATCGTGTTCTTTGAACGGGCCCAGCGGCGGGTCCTGGTGCAGTATCCAAAGCGTCAGATGGGCAACAAGGTGTTCGGCGGCGAAAGCAGCCACATGCCCCTGAAGCTCAACACCTCGGGTGTGATTCCGCCGATCTTCGCCTCGTCCCTGCTGCTGTTGCCGATCACGATCGCCAATTTCAGCGGCACCGGCGTCCCGGAATGGCTTCAGGTGATCACCCGCCTGCTGGGCCACGGCCAGCCGCTCTATATGGCGCTCTATATCGCCGGCATCGTGTTCTTCTGCTTCTTCTATACGGCGATCGTGTTCAACCCGAGCGAGACCGCCGAGAATCTGCGGAAATATGGCGGCTTTATCCCGGGCATCCGACCGGGCAAACGGACGGCAGACCACCTGGACTATATTCTGACCCGGCTGACCGTGGTCGGGGCCGCCTATCTCTCGGCCGTGTGCATTCTGCCTGAGATCCTGATCACCCAGTACAAGGTGCCATTCTACTTTGGTGGGACTTCGCTTCTGATCGTCGTCAGC
Source organism: Alphaproteobacteria bacterium (assembly GCA_021774355.1). Classification (GTDB taxonomy): domain Bacteria; phylum Pseudomonadota; class Alphaproteobacteria; order Zavarziniales; family Zavarziniaceae; genus JAJFJE01. Next base: position 5,461 of record JAJFJE010000294.1, on the reverse strand, counting down.
GTAACCATGGACACGGTGGCGCAGATTCAGAGCCATCTGCTGGCCCATCAATATGAGGGGCTGATCAAGAAGTCGAAGCTCAAAGGCCGAGGGAAATGAATCTGATACTTCTGGGCCCGCCGGGTGCCGGCAAGGGAACCCAAGCCCAGCGTCTGGAACGCAATCGCGGGCTGATCCAGTTGTCGACCGGCGACATGCTGCGCCAGGCGGTGGCGGCGGGAACGCCGATCGGCCTGCAGGCCGGCGTCATCATGGAGGCCGGCGGCCTGGTCCCCGACGATGTCGTCGTCGGCATCATCGGCGAGCGGATTTCCCATCAGGACTGCCTCGGCGGCTTCATTCTCGACGGCTTCCCACGCACCGTGGCCCAGGCCGAGGCGCTTGATAATCTGCTGGCGGCGCGGGGCCTGAAACTCGACCATGTGATCGAGATGCGGGTGGTCGACGACATCCTGATCGAGCGGGTGACGGGGCGCTTTACCTGTGGCACCTGCGGCGCGGGCTATAACAAGACGTCCCAACCGCCGAAGGTGGCCGGGATATGCGACCGCTGCGGCGGCACGGAATTCGTCCGGCGGGCTGACGACAACGAGGTCTCGATGCGCAAGCGGCTGGCGGCGTTCCACGCCCAGACGGCGCCGCTGCTGCCCTATTACAAGGCAAAAGGCGTGCTGAGCACGATCGACGGCATGGCAGCGATCGAACAGGTCGCCCAGGCGATCGATAAGGTGCTGGAAGGCGCCGGAAAATGACGCGGCGCGGCGCTCTATGATTGACAGACGCGGCGCTGCCAATATAATCCGCGCTCTCCGTCGCCAGGGCTTGCTCTGCGGCGCGTCAGCGCGCGTCGGTCAATAGGTGTTGCAGGTGGACATCTGGAGCCGTCACTCGGCGGTTCCGAGAAGAGCAGGTTTAACGGCGAAATGCCAGGCATGAAGAGGTAAGCGGTGGCTCGTATCGCAGGTGTCAATATCCCGACCAATAAGCGGGTCGAGATTTCTTTGACCTATATCCATGGCATCGGCTCGCTTAAGGCCAAGGAGATCTGCGACAAGGTCGGGATCAAGGCCGAACGCCGGGTCAACCAGCTTTCGGAATCGGAAGTGATCCAGATCCGCGAAGTGATCGACCGCGACTATATGGTGGAAGGCGATCTGCGCCGCACCGTCGCGATGAACATCAAGCGGCTGATGGATCTGGGCTGCTATCGCGGCCTTCGCCATCGGCGCGGTCTGCCGGTCCACGGCCAGCGCACCCATACCAATGCGCGGACCCGCAAGGGCCCTGCCAAGCCGATCGCCGGCAAGAAGAAGTAATTCCGACGCCGCACCCGACCTTGGGTCGGGTGCGGCGCTCTATTTGACAATGGGGCGCCCTGGCGCGCCCGAGCGAGGGTCGAGATGGCGGCAGAGAAGGCACGGGTGAAGCGCCGAGAGCGCAAGAACATCACCTCGGGCGTGGCGCATGTGAATGCGACATTCAACAACACCATGATCACCATCACCGATGCCCAGGGGAATGCGATTTCCTGGTCGTCATCGGGCACCATGGGGTTCAAGGGCAGCCGCAAGTCGACTCCCTATGCCGCACAGGTCGCCGCCGAGGACGCGGGCCGCAAGGCCCAGGAGCACGGCGTGCGGGTGATCGAAGTCGAGGTCAAGGGGCCGGGTTCGGGCCGGGAATCGGCTCTGCGGGCGCTTCAGGCTGTTGGTTTCCAGATCACGTCGATTCGCGACGTGACGCCGATTCCGCACAATGGTTGCCGTCCGCCCAAGCGCCGCCGCGTCTGACGCGGCGACGGCCGTTGCCCCGTCGGCGGTAAAGGCGGGGCGGGAGTTGCTTTGACCTGGTCGAGGCTCTCTGACGCTGCGGGGGGTGCTTCCTGCCAGCGGCGCTGAAACGAGAGGTTGACGACGTGATTCAGGATAACTGGAAGAATCTGAAAAAGGCGGACATCGAGATCGTCGCTGGCGACGATCCGAAGACCAAGGCGACGGTGGTCGCCCAGCCGTTGGAGCGGGGTTTCGGCCTGACGCTCGGCAACGGTCTGCGCCGCATTCTGATGTCCTCCCTGCAGGGCGCGGCCGTGACCGCCATCAAGATCGATGGCGTGCTGCACGAGTTCTCGTCGATCCCGGGGGTCCGCGAGGACGTCACCGACATTGTTTTGAACGTCAAGCAGATGGCCTTGCGGATGCACGCCGAGGGGCCCCGCCGGATGACGCTGAAGGCCCAGGGGCCGGGCGAGGTGCGGGCCGGCCAGATCGCGGCGCCGTCCGATATCGATATTCTCAACCCCGACCTGGTGCTGTGCACGTTGGACGACGGTGCCAAGATCCATGTCGAGTTCACGGTGCAGAACGGCAAGGGCTATGTCCCGGCCGACCGCAACCGGCCGGAGGACGCGCCGATCGGCCTGATCCCGGTGGACTCGCTCTACAGCCCGGTGCGCAAGGTTGCCTATAAGGTCGAGAACACCCGCGAAGGGCAGAATCTCGACCTTGATCGCCTGGTCATCCAGGTCGAGACCAATGGGGCCATCGAGCCGGAGCGGGCGGTGGCGATCGCGGCCCGCATCCTGCAGGACCAGTTGCAGCGCTTCATCTCCTTCGAGGAGCCCAAGCACGAGATCCGCGAGCAGACCCCGCTCGAGCCCAAGTTCAACCGCAACCTGCTGCGCCGGGTGGATGAACTGGAACTCAGCGTGCGTTCGGCCAATTGCCTCAAGAACGACAACATCGTCTATATCGGCGACCTGATCCAGAAATCGGAGGCCGAGATGCTGCGGACCCCCAATTTCGGTCGCAAGTCGCTGAATGAAATCAAGGAAGTGCTGGCACAGATGGGGCTCCATCTGGGCATGGAAGTGCCCGACTGGCCGCCGGAGAATATCGAGGAACTGGCCAAGCGCCTCGAAGAGAACAATTTCTGAGCCGTTGCGGCGGCCGGAATAGAGCAACTGGAGAACTCCCATGCGTCATCGCGTCGCTCGCGTCAAACTCGGCATGTCGGTGTCCCACCGGCGCGCCGTGTTCGCCAACATGGCCGCGGCGCTGCTCAAGCACGAGCAGATCAACACCACCCTGCCGCGCGCCAAGGCGCTGCGACCCTATGTCGAAAAGCTGATCACCCTGGGCAAGCGGGGCGGTCTTCATGCCCGCCGCCAGGCCCTGTCGCAGCTTTATGATGACGGCATGGTCACCAAGCTGTTCGACGTCATCGGCCCGCGCTATGCCGGTCGCGCCGGTGGCTATACCCGGGTGCTGAGGGCGGGCTTCCGCCGGGGCGATGCGGCCGCCATGGCGGTCATCGAACTGGTCGATCGCGACGCCGCTGCCAAGGGGCTCGATTCCGGCCCGGTCCAGGTGGCCGACGACGACGCTGCCGAGGAGTAAGGCGATGGCGTGCCGCGATAACGGCGACGCAAGCGGGACACGGGGGCAGCCGAGGGGCTGCCCCCGTTCCGTTTGGGGCCTCATTGTTGCCGCAACTTTGTGCCTGGCGGTAATCGTCGGGGTGGCGCTGGTCCCGGCCGCCCAGCCCAGTGCCCAGGCGGCCCCGCCCAGCCTCGCCCCGGTGGCGACGCCGGCCGTCCCGCCAAGCCGGGCGGCGGTGCAATTCTCCTTCGCGCCGGTGGTCAGGGCCGTGGCGCCCGCGGTGGTCAACATCTATGCCAAGAAGGTGGTGCGGGTTCGCAACCCGCTGATGGAGGACCCGTTCTTCCGGCGTTTCTTCGGCGACCAGGGTTTTGGGGTCCCCCAGGAGCGGGTGCAGAACTCCCTCGGCTCGGGTGTGGTGGTCGGGGCCGACGGCCTGATCGTGACCAACAACCATGTCATCGCCGAAACCGACGCGATTACCGTTGCCCTGTCCGACGGACGGGAATTCGAGGCCGAGCTCTTGACCGCCGATCCGCGGACCGACCTTGCGGTGCTGAAGATCAATCCGGGCCGGGAGCGCTTGCCGGTGCTCGACTTCGCCGATTCCGATGCGGTCGAAGTGGGCGATCTGGTCCTTGCGGTGGGCAATCCTTTCGGGGTCGGCCAGACGGTGACCATGGGGATCGTCTCGGCGGTCGCCCGGACCCAGGTCGGGGTGGCGGATTACCGCTTCTTCATACAGACCGATGCCTCGATAAACCCGGGCAATTCCGGCGGTGCCTTGGTCGATGCGACCGGGCGCCTGGTCGGCATCAACTCGTCGATCTACAGCCGCGACGGCGGTTCGCTCGGGATCGGCTTCGCCATTCCTTCGGCCATGGTCCGCAGCGTGGTCAATGCCGCCCGTGCGGGCGGGGTCATTGTGCGCCCGTGGCTGGGCGCCAGGGGCCAAACGGTCACCCCGGACATTGCCAGCAGCCTGGGGCTGGACCGGCCGGCCGGGGTGCTGATCAACAAGCTGATGGCCGGCGGCCCGGCGGCCCGGGCCGGCCTGGCGGTCGGCGACGTGATCACCGCCATCGACGGCAAGGGGGTTGCCGATTCCGAGGCCCTGGCGTTCCGGCTGGCGACCAAGGAACCGGGCGGGGCGGTCGAACTGACCGCCTGGAAGGGCGGCAGACAGCGGATCGTCTCCCTGCCGCTGGAGGGGCCGCCCGCGAAGCCGGCCGCCGACCGGCGGACGATCACCGGCACCAGTCCGCTGGCGGGGGCGACGGTCGCCAACCTGTCGCCGGCCCTGGCCGAGACGGTGGGCCGGGATTTCGACGACCATGGTGTCGTGGTGCTCTCGGTGACGGCCGACTCGGCCGCGGAATCGGTCGGCTTCAAGCCCGGCGATAAGATCATCGAGATCAATGACCAGGCGATCGGCTCGTCCAAGGACCTGGTGGACGCCTTGGCAGGAACCCGGAATCGCCGCTGGCATATGTCGATCGAGCGGGATGGCCGGGTGATCGAGACGACGCTGCGGGGATGAGCGATCTGTTCGAGGCAGCGGGTCTCGGGCCCGGCAAGAGCACCGGCGGCCCGGCCCCGGCCGGACCGCCCGGTCCCCTGGCCGATCGCCTGCGGCCGGCCACCCTGACGGATGTCGTCGGCCAGGACCATCTGCTGGGACCCGAGGCCGTCCTGACCCGCATGATCGGGGCCGGGCGGCTGTCGTCGCTGATCCTGTGGGGACCTCCGGGGACCGGCAAGACGACCATTGCCCGCCTGCTGGCAGCCGCGGCCGGCTATGATTTCGAGCAGATCTCGGCAATCTTCTCGGGTGTCGCCGACCTCAAGAAGCTGTTCGAGGCGGCCCGCCAGCGCCGCCGCATGGGCCGCCGGACCCTGCTTTTCGTGGATGAGATCCACCGCTTCAACCGCGCCCAGCAGGACGGCTTCCTGCCCTTTGTCGAAGACGGCACGGTGGTTCTGGTCGGCGCGACGACCGAAAACCCTTCGTTTGAGCTTAATGCCGCCTTGCTTTCAAGAACGCAGGTGCTGGTCCTCAACCGGCTTGACGATACCGCCATGCA
>JAJFJE010000293.1 GCA_021774355.1 Alphaproteobacteria bacterium | reverse complement strand
GCTGGCGCAAGCCAATATGGGTTACTTCATCCACGCCGCCGGGCGCTGGGACCGGCTTCATCATGGGCGTGCCGACAATTATGCCCACCTCGCATCGGCGATCTATTACGGCCACAGGTCCTGCATGGTCGAGGACAGCCTGGGCGTCCCCGGGGCCATCACCCGTCTCGCCGACGTCGATGCCGACGCCTGCGGCGACGCCCGCTGCCGGGCGGATGTTGCGTATTACGCCACACAACTGAAGACCTTCCTGCGCAAGGCCTGCCTGTGAGACGACACAACGCCCGCCGGCTGCGACCCGGCATCCTGCTTGCCGCGACCATCGCTTTGGCGGTGTTACCATGGGCCGGGCCTGCCATGGCAGCCGACGTCATGATCTGCAACGAGACCGGCACCGATGTCCGGGCGGCGACGGCGGCGAAGACCATGTTCGACCGCTCCTGGGGCTGGACACGCATCCCCGAGGGGGATTGCCGCTCCGTCGCCGGCCGTTACGACGGCGGCGCGCTCTATTTCTATGTCGAGTACCAGAGCGATCCGTTCAGCACCGAAAACCAGCCCTACAAGCCCAAGGGCGCCCGCTATTCGACGGCATGCGTCAAAACCAAAACCAATTTCGATTATCTCTACAATGATCGCGGCTGCGGGCCCGGAATGGTCGAACGCGACTTCTTCGAATATAACGGGCCGGACGACGGCAAAAGCTACACGATAACGCTGCGTTAGGGGCCATTTCCGAGGTGCTTTCCCGGTGATGCTTTCCCGGTCCGGCGACGGCCATCCGCGCGGGCCTCGCCGGAACCGTTTTATTTCCATAATATATATTATGCGACTTACGGATCCGACGCGCGGGGGCCCCGTCTCCGGCTCGGGCTGTGCTTGAGAACACTGCTCTAAGCCACTGACAATGCGGTTTGTTTTCCGCTTTACCAGGACGAAATCTGTGCCGTCCCTGCGATCAAGGACGTGGTACGCCCGCGGGTCCATGCCGATGGCCTCAGGCAAAGCCCGGGGGCTTCCCGCGGGGTCCCCGACAGACGCCGCTTGACCCGCAGGCCACTGGCGGGCCATGACCGCGGCAGTGGAGCTGCAAAGGCCGTGTCATGCCGCATGAGACATCGCTTATCGCGACCGTCACCATCGGGCTTGTGCTGGCCTTCCTGTTCGGCTTTGCCGCGGTCCGGCTGCGCCTGCCACCGCTGGTCGGCTATCTCGTCGCCGGCATCGTGGTCGGCCCGCACAGTCCGGGCTTCGTCGCCGATGCCGGGCTTGCCGGACAATTGGCGGAAATCGGTGTCGTCTTGCTGATGTTCGGTGTCGGGCTGCATTTTTCGGCGGCCGACCTGATGGCGGTGCGGCGCATCGCCATTCCGGGCGCGGTCGGCCAGATCGTCCTGGCGACCCTGATGGGCGCGGGCCTGGCCATGGCCTGGGGCTGGAGCTTCGGCGCCGGCGTGGTGCTCGGCCTTGCCCTGTCCGTGGCCAGCACGGTGGTGCTGCTGAAGGCCCTGGAAGAGCGCAACGCGCTCGACAGCGCCAATGGCCGGGTGGCCGTGGGCTGGCTGATCGTCGAGGACCTGGCCATGGTTCTGGCCCTGGTGCTGCTCCCCGCCCTGGCCGAGCTGCTGGGCGGCGCCGTGCCCGATGGCCAGGCCGGCACGGGTTCCCTCGCCTTTGACCTGGCCGTCACCCTGGGCAAGGTCGTCCTGTTCGTGGTCCTGGTCCTGACCATCGGCCCGAAGCTGGTCCCCTGGGTCCTGGGCCAGGTCGCCCGGGCAGGGTCTCGGGAATTGTTCACCCTGTCGGTGCTGGCGGTGGCATTGGGCATCGCCTTCGGCTCGGCCGCCCTGTTCGGGGTCTCCCTGGCGCTTGGCGCCTTCTTTGCCGGCGTGGTCCTGAGCGAGTCGGAGTTTTCCCAGAAGGCCGCGGCGGAAAGCCTGCCGCTGCAGGATGCCTTCGCGGTGCTGTTCTTCCTGTCGGTGGGAATCCTGTTCGACCCCGGTGTCGTCATCCGCCAGCCCCTGGCGGTGCTTGCCGTGGTGGCCCTGATCATGGTGGGCAAGTCGGTCATTGCGCTGGCGATCGTCCTGGCCCTGCGCTATCCCCTGGCAACCGCCCTCACCGTCGCCGCGAGCCTCGCCCAGGTCGGTGAGTTCTCATTCATCCTGGCCGGGCTGGGCGTCGCCTATGGCTTGCTGCCGACCGCGGGACGCGACCTGATTCTGGCCGGCGCCCTGCTCTCCATTGCGCTCAACCCCCTGGCCTTTGCCGCGGCAGACGGGGTGCAGCGGCTGGCCGGCCGGCGGCCCCGCCTGCGCGCGTGGGTGGGTGGCTTCGGCACCCGGCGCATGACCGCCCTGCAGCGAGACCTGGCCCGCAACCGCCAGCGCCACGAGGCACGGGCGGCGGCCCGGGTGAAGGAAATCAGCGCGCTGATCGACCAATTGCCGCTTTTCGCGACCTTGGGCCCGGCCCGGCGCGAGGACCTGCTGACCCTGTTCAAGCCGCGCACCGCCCAGCCCGGCGAACGGCTGATCCGCGCCGGAGGACGCGCCGAAACCATGTTCTTCCTGTCCGCCGGGGCAGTGGAGGTCGCGGTGGGCGACCGCACCTTCCGCCTCGGTCCGGGCGAGTTTTTTGGCGAGATGGCCTTGCTGCGGGGCGGCCGCCGCACCGCCAATGTCACGGCCATCGACTACTGCCGCCTGCTGATCCTGGACCGCGCCGATTTTCACCGGTTCATCAATCGCTATCCGGACCTGCGCGCCCAGATCACTGCCATGGCGGACAGCCGTGCCCTGATCAACCGCGGGATTGAAGAGGTAACATCATGAGCCGTGCCGCAAACGCCCTGGACCAGTTGTTGGCCCTGATGGCCCGCCTGCGCGACCCGGAGACCGGCTGCCCGTGGGATCGCGAGCAAAGCTTTGCGTCCATCGCGCCCTACACCATCGAGGAGGCCTATGAGGTGGCCGACGCGATCGCCCGGGACGACCCCGCCGAGCTCAAGGGGGAACTGGGCGACCTGTTGTTCCAGGTGGTGTTCCACGGCCGCATCGGCGAGGAACGTGGCTGGTTCGACTTTGCCGATATTGCCGAGGCGATCACGGCGAAAATGACCGCCCGGCACCCCCATGTTTTCGCCACCGCCGCGGCCCGCGACAGCGCCGCGCAGGCGAACGCGTGGGAGGACCACAAGGCCGCAGAGCGCGCCGAAAAAGCCAGCCGGGACAGCCGCTCCCACAGCCTGCTCGACGACGTCCCGGTCGCTTTTCCAGCCCTGACGCGGGCTGTAAAGCTGCAGAAGAGGGCCACGAGAATTGGTTTTGATTGGCCTGACCTGGGGCCGGTATTTGAGAAATTAGACGAGGAAATCGGCGAGCTGAAGGCCGAGCTGGCGGGACCGCGGAAAGCGGCACGCCTGGCCGATGAACTGGGCGACGTGCTGTTTGTCCTGGCCAATGTCGCGCGCCACCTGGGCCTCGATCCCGAGGCGGCCCTGCGCGGCACCAACGGCAAATTCGAGCGCCGGTTTCGTCACATCGAGCGGCGCCTGGACGAGACCGGCGGCGGACAGCGACCGCTCGATGAACTGGACGCCCTGTGGGACGAAGCGAAAGCCCTTGAAACGGAGGGCGGTCGGTAGGACCGTTCGGTGGGTGTGATCGAGGGCCCGTCGATGAGCGCTGGCGAATCCGGTCTGCGGCGTGTCGTGGCCATCGTCGCGGCGCTGAACCTGGCCTATTTCGGCGTCGAATTTTCCGTCGCCCTGGCGATCGGCTCGGTCTCGCTGTTCGCCGACAGCATCGATTTCCTCGAGGACG
>JAJFJE010000292.1 GCA_021774355.1 Alphaproteobacteria bacterium | reverse complement strand
CGGCACGGCGGCGGCAGCCGGCTCGGCGACAGATTCCTTCGACGTGACCGCCCAGGTGATCGGCGTCTGCACTTTCGACTCCGGCATCGCCGATATCGATTTCGGTTCCTATACCGGCGCCACCATCACCCGGTCCTCGACCGTGGCGGTGACCTGCACCAATGGCGCGCCCTATACCATCGCCCTGGACGCCGGCGCCAACGGCACCTTCGCCACCCGCGCCATGGCCTCGGGCGGCAATCTGCTGGACTACAATCTCTATACCGAAAACAGCTACACCACGATCTGGGGTGACGGCACCAGCAGCACCTCGACCATGGGTGCGACCGGCGATGGCGATACCGACAGCTACACGATCTATGCCAACATGCCGGCCAGTCAGTCCTTGATCGTCGGCAGCTATTCCGACACGGTAACCGCAACCATAAGCTATTGAGGCGGGGGCAATGGGTCGCGTCGTCAGTGTCGCCCTGGGGATCCTCCTCGGCCTGGTCACGCTGGTGGCGGGGGCCCAGGCCGGTTCGCTCCAGGTCTCGCCGATCCGGGTCGAGCTATCGGCCGATCACCCGATCAGCGCCGTGACGGTCAGCAATACCGGCGCCGCGCCGATCCTGGTCCAGGTGACCGTGGCCGGCTGGTCCCAGCGCGACGGGGTCGACCAGTTCTCCGACACGACGGCGATCCTGGCCAATCCGCCCCAGTTCCGCCTCGCGCCCGGGGCGCAGCAGATCGTTCGCTACGGTTTGCTCGACAGGGGCCTGGCGGCGCCCGGCGAGTTGAGTTTCCGCACCTTCCTGCGCGAGGTTCCGGTCACCGCGCCGGAGCCCGGCACCACCGGCCTGCGCACCCTGTTGCGCCTGTCGCTGCCCGTCTTCGTGGCGCCGACGGCAAAACCCGACCCGGCGTTCGACTGGAGCGTAAGCGGCGACGCCAGGGCGGCGACCGTCCGCCTGGTCAATCGCGGCAATGTCCATGTCCAGATCGGCCGCCTGTCGCTGATGGCGGGCGAGCGCAGCCTGGGCGGAATCGATGCCGCCACCTATGTCCTGCCCGGCCAGGCCGCCCAGTGGTCGGTCCCGGTCACCGCTGCCGTGCCACCCCGCCTGACCATCAAGGCGGCCAGCGATCTGGGGGCGTTGCAGGTCGATGTGGCGACGACCCGGTGACCGCCTTCGGTCCGCCGCGTTCGTCCTGATCCTGCATTGGTCCGGCGTCGCAATGGCCCAGCCCGCACCGCCTGCAGCGCCCGAACAGCTCCTGGTCGATTTCACCCTGAACGGCGTGGGGCAGCATACGGTGCTGCTGGTGCTGCGTCGGGACGGCGATTATTTCCTGCGGGCCGCGGACTTTACCACCCTCGGCCTGCGGGTGCCCGAAGCGGCGGCCCTGACCGACCGGGGCGAAGCGTTCTTCCCCCTTGCGGCCCTGGCGCCCACCAGCCTGACCTTCGACGAGGCCCGGCAGATGGTGGTGGCGGTCCTGCCCGCCGGGGCCTTCACCGCGACCGTGATCGCGCTCGGTCGGGGGCAGCGTCATCCGCCGACCGCCGCCGCTCCCAGCCTGGTCTTGACCTATGATGTTACGGCCAGCCGGTTCGGCCGCAGCAGCCAGGGCGGCGGGGCGTTGGAAGCGGCGGCGGCGGGTGGCTTCGGGACCGCGGTGACCTCGGTGCTGGGCAATTGGGCAAGCGGGCTCAAGGCCCGGGTGGCGCGCCTCGAAAGCTACTATCTGATCGACGATGTCAGCCGCCTGCTGCGCCTGCGCCTGGGCGACGGCATTACCGACGGCGGCGGCTTCGGCGCCGCCAGCCGGTTCGGCGGCATCCAGATCGCCACCGAGGACGGGCTGGCCCCCGAACTCAGCCCGCTGGCCATACCGGGCCTGAGCGGCAGCCTCGACAATGCCGCCACGGTTGCGGTGTTCGTCGACGACACCCTGCACTATCAGGCCGACCTGCCGCCGGGCCCGTTTTCCATCACCGACCTGCCCAGCGTGACCGGGGCCGGGGAGACCCGCCTGGTCATCCGTGACCTGCTCGGCCGCGAACAGGATATCGTCCAGCCCTTCTATCTCAGTCCGCGCAGCCTGGCCGCCGGCCGCCAGGAATTCTCCTACCAGGCGGGCGCGCTGCGCCGCCAGTACGGCACCGGGAGCTTCGACTACGGGCGGGCCTTCCTGGCCGGCAGCCACCGTTACGGCGTGACCTCGTGGCTGACCCTGGACGGCCACGGCGAGGCGGCCAGGGGCGGCGGCCTGTTCGGCCTTGGCGCCACCCTGGTGGCGCCGCGCCTGGGCGAGTTCTTCGCGTCCGCCGCCCAGTCAGGCGGCAGAAGCGGCACCGGCCGGCAATGGACCGTCGGACTGCAACGCGCGGCCCGCGGCGTCAGTGTCGGCGCGGCCTATACCCGCCGCGACGCCGCCTTCGCCACCCTCGACGAGGACCGCCTGTCGAGCCTGTCGAGCGGCCGGCTGGTCGAGCGCATCCAGGGCAATATCGGCCTCGATTTCGGCCGCTTCGGCAGCCTGGGGGCCAGCTTTGCCCGGCTCCGCTTCGACGACGGCGCCGCCCCGGCCCTGCTGGCCGCCAGCTACGCCGCGCGGCTCGGGCCGGACACCACGCTGGCCGCCCGCGGGACCCTGTCGGACAGCCGCGACAATGGCCGCGAATTGGGCCTGGCCCTGGTCCTGACCACCGCTCTGGGCAACCGGCGCAGTGTCGCGGCCTCGGTCGAGCACACCGCCGGGGGGTTCACCTCCGGGGCAAGCCTCAGCGATCGCAGCGACGGCCTCTATGGTGCCGATCTCGACCTGCTCGCCGAAACCGGCGCCCGGCAGCGCGTCCTGGGGCGCGTCGACTGGCGCACCCCTTATGCCGATCTCAGTGCCGATGCGGTGACCGGCGATGGCGGCACCGGGCTTCGCCTGGGCGCGTCCGGCAGCATCGCCATGGCCGGCGGCGGCGTGTTCCCGCTGGAACGGGTCTATGACAGTTTCGCCGTGGTCACCGTGCCGGATTACCCCGGCGTCACCATCTATCGGGACAATCAGCCGGTGGGCAAGACCGATGCCGATGGCCGCCTGGCCGTCAGCAATCTGCGCGCCTACGAGGCCAACCAGATCCGCCTGGAGCCGCGCGACCTGCCGATCGACGCCCGGGTCGACCGGGACGAAGTCACCCTGGTGCCGCGGGCGCGGGGCGCCGTGGTGGCGCGGTTTCCCGTCGCCCGCCAGCGCAGCGCCACCCTGCTCATCCGCCTGGCCGATGGCCGGCCGCCGCCGCCGGGCGCCGAAGTCAGCTTCGACGCCGCTGCGCAGACCGCTTTCACCGGCTATGATGGCGAGGTGTTCGTCGCCGATCTGAGCCGGCCGCTGGCTGGCCGGGTCCGCTTTCTCGGCCAGAGCTGCCGCTTCGCGGCGCCGGCACTGGGCCCGGCCGACGGCCCGCTGCCCCGGGTCGGGCCGCTGACCTGCAGGGAGGAGTGATGCGCCTGCCCCTGTCGCCTGTCCTGCTGCTCGGCCTGGCCGCCCTGTTCGTGCTGGCGGCGCCGGCGCCGCCCGCCCAGGCCCTGTGCATCGGCTGCAGTTGCACCGTCAGCGTCGCCGACAATCTGAACTTTGGCAGTTACAACCCGCTGACCTCCGGGGCGGTGACGACGACTGGCCAGGTCGGCTTCCACTGCACCATCGCGGTCGGCGTGGGCAGCACCGTGACGGTTCAGGGGATCCATCTCGATACCGGCCTGTACGGCACCTCGTTCGCCCGCAAGATGGGTTCAGGAAGTAATCGCATTAATTACAACATCTATGTCGATTCGAGCCACACCACGATCTGGGGCGACGGCACCAACGGCACCGGCGTGCGCCCCAGCCCGCCGCAGACCTATAGCGGCGTGCTGTTCGTGCTGACCAATATCGACCAGCAATACACCATGTACGGCCAGGTGCCGGGCGGCCAGACCACGGTGATCCCCGGCAGCTATGCCGACACCATCACCGTGACCGTGGTGTTCTGAGATGGCACGCGCGCCCGTGATCGTGCTTGCCGGCCTGCTGAGCGTCCTGGCCCTGGGCGGGGCGGCGCCGTTCGACCGCAGCGAGATCCGCATTACCGCCAGCGTCGACCGGCAATGCGGCGTCGCCTCGGGCCGGGTCGATGCCGGCGGCCTCGACCTGGTGGTCGACTGCCGGGGCAGCATTGCCTGTGTCGCCGCGCTGCGCCACGGCGCGGACAGGGCGCTGCGCCGGGCCAGCGGCGGTTGCGCCCTCAATGTCGCCGGGCCGCTCAGGGCCGACGAGGTCGAGGTCCAGTTCTGACGGCCTAGCGGACGATGCCGGCGAGGGTCTCGGCCATCTTGGCCGGTTCCATGTCGTAGGACAGGATCGCCTTCAGCCGGCCCTTGGGCGACATCAGATAAACCAGCACCGAGTGCTGCATGGTGTAGTCGTCGCCTTCGCCGACCCGCTGGGCGAAGGCCCGATAGGCCCGGGTCGCCGCCGTGACCTGTTCCTGGCTGCCGGTCAGGCCGATGATGCGGGAATCGAAGGCCGCGGTATAGCCGGCCAGAACCGAGGGGTTGTCCCGCTCCGGGTCGATCGAAATGAACAGGGGCTGCACCTTGTCGGCTTTGGGGCCCAGCAGCTTCAAGGCCGCGGCGATATCCGTCAGGGTGGTCGGGCAGACATCGGGACAATAGGTGAAGCCGAAAAACACCAGGAGATATTTTCCCGGCCAGCTTGCCTCGGTGACCGTGGCGCCGGTCTGGTCGATCAGGGTAAAGGGGCCGCCGATCGAATCGGCCATTTCGTGGTCGGGCGCCTCGCCATTCGCGGCGGCGGATCCCAGCCAGCGATCGGCAAGGCCACCGGCAAAGACGGCGTAGCCGCCGGCCAGCACCAGGAGAAGGATGGCGGCGATCGCCGGGCGGGTCAGTTTGGGCATCGCCCAGTCATGAGACCTGGCGGCCCCCCGGTCAAGTCCTGCGCGGCTTGCGCGGTTCGTCCGCCAGATGCTAACCCTGGGGCTAGGCGTCCGGGCGAATCGTCACCCGGTTCGGCGGAACACCGCGCGCCCGCTCGAAACGCCGCGGCACCGGCCGAATGATCCCATTCCGCCGCCCGCCACAGGTCGGAGGAACCGCCGATGCGCCAGGTCCACGCTGTCAGCCGCCGGGAGGTCATGGTCCTGGCCGCCGCCCTGGTGACGGTCGCCGCCTGCGATCAAGCGCCCGCCGCCCTTGCCGTCGAGCAGCCCTGGACCCGGGCAACCCCGGGGCCGGTGCGCACCGGCGGGGTCTTTCTGGTGCTGCACGGCGGCCCCGAGGACGATGTGCTGACCGGCGCCGAATGCCCGCGCGCCGCGCGGGTCGAGCTGCACGAACACGTCCGCACCGGCGACACGGTCATGATGCAAGCGGTCACGGGCGGCCTGCCGGTTCCCGCCGGACAGGCGGTCCCCCTGGCGCCGGGCGGCTACCATCTCATGGTGTTCGGCCTCGACGGGCCGCTGGTCGCCGGCGAGGTCCTGCCGCTGACCCTGATCTTCGCCAAAGCCGGCCGGGTTGCCGTCGCGGTGCCCGTCAAGCCGGCGGATTTCAAGCCGCCCCGCTGACCCGGCGCACGGCGCCGGCCCGCTGCGACAGCATGGCGCAGGCCATGGTCACCCGGCGCAAGGCGGTGTCGCGCGGGCAGCACCGTGCCGCCGGCCCTCCGGGCAGGCCCCGGGCGCCGGCATTGTCATGGTGACAAAGCCGGCGGCCCGTGCCGCCGCGGGATCGCGCCGAGCGGGTCGCCCCACCCGGCCCTTGCCTGTCGCCGGAAGCCGCACCGGACTCACGGACGCCAGAAGGGCTTGGCCGCTTCTTCCAGGGCTTCGGCCCGCGTCACGCCAAGATCCTTCAGGGCGTGATCGCTCCGCCGGGCCAGCGCCCGCCTCGGGCGGGCCCGCACGCCCCCCGGGGCGCGCACGGCGGCAATCCGGCGGAGACTGGGAGCGGACCCGAGGGACCGCCACAATGCGCTATTTGTATCGATGTAATTTGCCATGATCCTGGCCTTTCAAGTCGCGAATGTCTCTATAGCTTGACATCTGAATGGAGACAAGATTATTATTGTCATCATGACAATGATCAATCCCCGACCGCTCCCCCGTTCCCATCGCCCCGATTTCTGGCTGCCCGATCTGGCTGGCTTTGAGGGCCCGCTCTATCTCGCGATCGCCGACGCCCTGGCCGCCGATATCAGTGCCGGGCGGCTGGCCGCCGGGATCCGCCTGCCGACCCATCGCGACCTGGCCGAGGCCGTGGGCGTGACCGTCGGCACGATCACCCGTGCCTATGCGGAAGCGGCGCGACGCGGCCTGGTGGACGGCACCGTGGGGCGCGGGACTTTCGTCCGCCGCCGCCACGAGCCGGTTGCTTCGGCCGAGGTCATCGCCCATCTCGACCACAGCCAGAGCCCGGCGGGGGTCATCAATTTGTCGGTCAACCGGCCGGCCATGGGACCGCAGATCGAGGCCCTGCGTCAGACCCTGGGGGAACTTACGGCGGCCCCCGAACTGGCCGACTGGCTGGGCTATACCTATCCGGCCGGGCAGCCGCGCCATCGCGCCGCCGGCGCCGCCTGGCTCGCCCGTTCGGGCCTGTCGGTGCGCCCGGAGCAGGTCGTGGTCACCGCCGGATGCCAGAACGCCCAGACCATCTCGCTGATGGCCGTCACCCGCCCCGGCGACGTGCTGCTGACCGAAGCCCTGGCCTATCCGGGGCTGACCTCGCTTGCCCGCCATCTGGGTCTCGAACTCGAGCCCGTGGCAATGGACGGCGAGGGCATCGTGCCGGCCGCTTTCGACGCCGCCTGCCGCGGCGGCGGCCGCCGCTTCGCCTATCTCACACCGACCGTGCAGAACCCGACCATGGCGGTGATGGGCGAAGCCCGGCGCCGCGAGATCGCGGCGATCAGCCGGCGCCACGACGTCGTGGTGATCGAAGACGATGTCCACGGCTTTCTCTATGACGGCCCGGCCCTGCCGCCCCTGGCCAGCCTGATCCCGGAGCGGGTGCTGTTTGTTACCTCGGTGTCCAAATCGGTCCTGCCGGCCCTGCGGGTGGGCTATCTGGCGGTACCGCAAGTGATGGTCGAACAGGCCACCGAGGCGATCCGGGTCGCCTGCCTGATGGCGCCGCCTTTGATGGCCGAAGTGGTCAGCCGCTGGATCCTGGACGGCACTGCCGAACGCCTGACCCGCTGGCAGATCGAAGAGACCAAGGCCCGGGTCGACCTGGCCGACCGCATTCTCGGCCTGCAACTGGGCCGCAGTGCGATCAAGCCGTTCCATCTGTGGGTCACCCTGGACGGCGGCCGGCGGGCGGAAGACGTGGTCGCGGCCGCCCGGGACGTCGGCGTCCAGATTGCCGGCTCGGCCGCCTTTGCCGTGCGCCGGGGCGACCGTCTGCCCGAAGCCCTGCGCATCAGCGTCTCGGGTGCCGCCGACCAGGCCACCCTGGCGACCGGGCTGGAACGCCTGGCGCCGCTGCTTGCCGCCATCCCCAGCCGTCCGGCCCTGGTTTGATCGGGCCGCGTCGGCCGCACCTTATGTAATCCCACGCGTCCGGCACCGGGGCGGCCCGCCCGGGCAAAACGTCGGAAATCCGCAACATGGCGGTCACGCTGCTGTAAGCACCGAGTGTCAGCATCCCGCGCAGCGAAGCGCCTGGCCGGGGCCGGCGCCCGGCACGCATAGCGGGGGCGTATCATGTCCAGTGTCTATCATCTGCTCAGCGGTGGTTCCCTGGTACAGGATTGGGCCAATGCCGGCCAGATCACCAGCAATGACGATTGGTCGGGGGTGCCCAGCATCCAGGGGTTCCTGGGCGACATCGACGCGGGCAGCAGCACCGGGGTCGATCCGCGGAGCCTGACCGGCGCCGCCACCGGGGTGCTCGACGTCATCGCCAATCAGACTGCCACCACCATCACCAATGGCGGGGTCGCCGAATTCGCCCTTGCCGATCCGACCGTGGCGCTCCAGGGCTCGGGCACCGCCGATGCGCCCGGCCTGGTGCTTTATCTCGACGCCACCGGCCGCCAGGACGTGCGCCTGCAGTTCAATGCCCGGGACATAGACCTCAACGACGACGCGGTGCAGCCGATCGCCATTCAGTACCGGCTCGGCGACAGCGCCGGCTGGAGCAATGTCACAGGCGGCTATCAGGCCGATGTCACCACCGGCGGAAGCGCCAGCCAGGTCACCCCCTTCGACGTTACCCTGCCCGGCGACGCCAACGGCGCCGCGCAGATCCAGTTGCGCATCCTGACCACCAACGCCCCCGGCAGCGACGAATGGGTGGGGATCGACGACATCTCGGTTTCGAGCGCGCCGCTGTCGGGTGGCGCCACCACCGTGTCGATTGCCGACGCCGCCATCACCGAAGGCGATTCAGGGACAAGCGTCCTCACCTTCACGGTCTCCCGCACGGACAATAGCGGCGCCTTCACGGTCGATTATGCGACCGCCGACGACACCGCGACGGCAGGCAGCGACTATGGCGCGGTGGCGGACAGCTTGACCTTCACGGCCGGCGGCGCGCTGACCCAGGACATCGCCGTCACGATCAATGGCGACAGCACGGTGGAGCCGGACGAGACCTTCACCGTCACCCTCGGCAATATCGTCGATGGCTCGGGGACGGCTGTCCTGGGCGACGCCAGCGCTACCGGCACGATCACCAATGACGACGTGGTGGTGACGCCGATTTCGGCGGTCCAAGGCAGCGGCAGCAGCAGCCCCCTGGTCGGCATGACGGTCACGGTCGACGCCATCGTGGTCGGCGACTTCCAGACCGGCGATGCCGATGCCGCTCGCAACCTGAACGGTTTCTACCTGCAGGAGGAGGCGGCCGACCAGGATGGCGACCCGCTGTCCTCCGAAGGCCTGTTCGTCTTTGGCGGGGCGACCGATGTCCATCGCGGCGACCGGGTCCAGGTCACGGGCATCGTCAGCGAATATTTCGGTCTCACCGAACTGACCGCCAGCACCATCCGCGTGGTCGACGCCGGCGCCGTCCCGGACGTCCATGCCATGGCGGTCGCGGTCAATCTGCCGGCGGCCGCGACCACCCTGTCCCAGGATGGCGACGTCCAGCCCGATTTCGAAGCCTATGAGGGCATGCTGGTCACCATTCCCGACACGCTGACGATTACCGAGCAATTCAATCTCGACCGCTTCAACGAGATCAAGCTGGTGGCGGGCGGCCGCCCGGCCCAGTTCACCCAGGAGAATGCCCCCGACCAGGCCGGCAATGCCGCCTATCTCCAGGAAACCGGCGGCCGCACGATCACCTATGATGACGGCCTGAACGTCCAGAACGCGGCGATCGACAGTCTCGACGGCTTTGCCGGCTATGACAGTGCCAGCGCGCCGCGCATGGGCGACACCATCACAGGGCTGACCGGCGTGCTCGACTATCAATGGGCGGGCAATTCGGCGAGCGGCGCCACCTGGCGCGTGCGTGCGGTCAATGACGGCGACAACAGCTTCGCCGAAGGGGCGCCGCGCCCGGCAAGCCCCGCCGACGTCGGCGGCACCCTGACCGCCTGCAGCCTCAATGTGCTGAATTTCTTCACGACCCTCGACGACGGCGCGACGACGGCGGTGGGACTGGAGCCGCGCGGCGCCAACACCTCGGCCGAGTTCGCCCGCCAGGCCGAGAAACTGGTGACGGTCCTGACCGCGATCGACGCCGATCTGTTCAGCCTGGTGGAACTGGAAAACGACTTCCAGGCCGGCGCGCCGGGCAATGCCCTGGAATACATCTGCAATCAACTGAATGCAGCGTTGGGTGGCGACATCTATGACTGGGTCGATCCGGGCCAGCAATTTGTCGGCGGCGACGCCATCGCGCCTGGCTTTCTCTACAAGACGGAAGCCCTTGCGATCGCGTCCGGGACGTCGGTCGAGACGCTCGGCGATGGCGACCTGCCGGGCCTTGGGCTGTCCGGCCTGCTGACCCAAAGCTCGGTCGGCGGCGTCTTCGACGGCGCCAATACCAGCCGCAACGCGCTGGCGGTGACGTTCACCGAACGCGCCACAGGCGGTGCCTTCACCGCCGTCGCCAACCACCTGAAGTCCAAGGGCGGGGTCGGCAGCGGCGCCGATGCCGACCAGGGCGACGGCCAGGGCAGTTGGCAGCAGCAACGCGAACTGGCCGCCGAGGCCCTGGCGACCTGGCTCGGTACCGATCCGACCGGCTCGGGGGATGGCGATTTCATGCTGCTGGGCGATTTCAACGCCTATTTCAAGGAAGACGTGATCGGCCTGCTGGAAGCGGCCGGCTACACCAATCTGCAGGCCGAACATATCGCCGATCCTTATTCCTATGTTTTCGACGGCCAGACCGGCGCCCTCGACTACATCTTCGCCAATGACAGCCTGGCCGCCCAGGTCACCGGCATCGCCGAATGGCACATCAACGCCGATGAAGCGGACGCCCTGGACTACAATCTCGATTTCGGACGCGATCCGGCGATCTTTGACGGCACCGCCCCGTACCGGGTGTCGGACCATGATCCGCTGATCCTCGGCCTGGACCTGACTGAATTTACCCTGCCGACCCCGGGCGACGACGTCATCGTCGCCGGCGCCGGCGACGACACCATCGACGCCGTGGCGGGTAACGACCTGGTCCATGGCGGTGCCGGCAAGGACGTCCTGACCGGTGGCGCCGGCCACGACCAGCTCTATGGCGAGGACGGCGACGACGTCTTCATCGTGGCGTCGGCCCGGCCCCAGGCCGATGGTGCCGATCGCTATGACGGCGGCGCCGGGGTCGACACCATCGACATTTCCGCCGCGACCAGCCGCGTGGTCATCGCGCTGCCCGACAGCGGCCCCGCGCGATATGGCAACGACACCATCGTCGACATCGAGAATGTCATCGGCGGCGCGGCCGGCGATACCCTGCGCGGCAATGCGCTGACGAACGAACTGCGCGGCAATGGTGGCGACGACATCCTGGTCGGCAAAGATGGCGACGACCGGCTGTTCGGCGATGCCGGCGCGGACCGGCTGGACGGGGGCGCCGGCGCCGACCGGCTTGCCGGCGGCACCGAGAACGACACGCTCTATGGCCGGTTCGGCGATGATGTGCTGGACGGGGGCGATGGCGACGACCAGCTCTATGGCGCCCAGGACGACGACCAGCTCAATGGCAATGCCGGCAATGACCTCATGGACGGCAGCTCGGGCGACGACGTCCTGGATGGCGGGCCGGGCAGCGACACGCTGACCGGCGGCCAGGGCCTCGACAGCTTCGTCTTCACCGCCTTCGATGCCACGGACAGCATCACCGATTTCCACTATCGCGGCCGTTCGGTGGATGAAATCGTGCTGCATACCGACAGCTTCACCGGCTTTTCCGGCGGCTCGGTGCAGGACCTGGTCGATGGCGGCTACCTGGATATCCAGGCCGGCCTCGGCGCCACGATCCTACGGGTCGATCTCGACGGCGGAGCCGATGCCTTCGCCACCTTTGCCAGCCTGACGGGCGACTTCACCGGTGCGTCGGTCGCCGCCCGGATCGTGCTGGCAGACAGCCTGATGGTGTAGGACGGCGGCCGCAGCGCCACGGGGGTCAATCCCAGGGCGGATTATTCCGGTAGTTCTCCAGCAGGAAATCGACGAACACCGTGACCTTGCGGGCCAGGTGCTTGCGGTGGGGGTAGAGCAGATGGATCTGCTGCCGGGCCACCGCAAACGGCTGCAGCAAGGGTACCAGGCGGCCGTCGTCGATGGCCGGCTGCACCATGAATCCCGCCAGCCGGGCGATTCCGCCGCCCTCGAGGGCATAGCCATAAAGGGCCTCGACATTATCGGTGACGAAGCCGCCATCGGCCTCGACCGTCACCTCGCCGTCCGGGGTCGCGAAGTGCCATTGATTGAAGCTGCGGCTGGTCGACAGGCGCAGGCAATTGTGAGCGCGCAGATCATCCGGAACACAAGGCGTTCCGTGCCGTTCCAGATAGGCCGGGCTGGCGCAGACCAGGCGGCGGCTGTCGCCGAGCGGCCGGGCGATCAGACTGGTCTCTTTCAACGCCCCCAGCCGGATTGCCAGATCGACCCGCTCGGCCACCAGGTCGACCGCCTGACCGGTCAGGTGCAGTTCCAGCCGAAGCTGGGGGTGGCGCTGCTGGAACGCCACCAGCAGGGGCAGCAACTGGTGCTGGGCAAAGCCCGGCGTGCTGTTGATCCGCAGGGTACCCCTGGGACTTCGGCCATCGTCGCCCAGCGCGTCTTCCGCATCCTCGACGTCGGCCAGGATGTCCTGGCACCGCTGGAAGAATTGCTGGCCTGCTTCGGTCGGACCGAGGGTGCGGGTGGTACGGTTCAGCAGGCGGACGCCAAGCCGTGCCTCCAGCCGGGTCACCAGCTTGCTGACCGCCGATGGGGACAGGTTCAACTGGCGCCCGGCGGCGGAAAAGCTGCCGTGGCGGACGGCCGCCGCGAACACCCGCATCTCGCCAAGCTGGTCCACGCCGTTTCCTCATATATGAATAATATTCACAGATCCTTGCGCTATTTTGACGGTACCCACCAAATACTGCAAACCCTAGTCTCGGTCGTCCGTGGAACCCGTCGGAGCCGGTCAATGCTGGAGCTTTACACCCATCCCATGTCGCCCTGCGCCCAGAAGGTGCGCATCGTGCTGGCCGAAAAGGGCCTGGACTGGACCGGGCACCATGTCGAACTGGCGCAGAAAGCGAATCTGCGGCCCGACTATCTCAAGCTCAATCCCCTGGGCGTGGTGCCGACCCTGGTGCATGACGGCCGGCCCGTCATCGAGTCGAACATCATCTGCGAATATCTCGACGACGCCTATCCGGAGCCCCGGCTGACCCCGGCCGATCCCTATCGCGCGGCCCGGATGCGCCTGTGGATGAAACATGTGGACGGCAAGCTCCATCCGTCCTGCGGCGCCCTGCAATGGCCGCTGGTCATGCGCCCGGGACTGATGGCGAAAGCGCCGGACGAACGCCGGGCGCTGCTCGCGCAGATTCCCGACAAAGCCCGCCGGGAACGCCAGAAGCGGCTGGTCGAATTCGGTCTCGAGGCGCCCGACGTGGTCGATGCCGTGCAGGTCTATCGCCGCACCATTTGCGACATGGAACAAGCCCTGGCCGATGGGCCGTGGATCGTCGGCGACGGCTTCTGCCTGGCCGATATTTGCCTGGCGCCCTATTTCCAGACGATATTGCAGTTCGGCTGGACCGACCTCTATCGCGACTGCCCCCGGGTCGCCGACTGGTTCGAAGCCTGCCGCGCCCGCCCGTCCTATGACGGTGCCGTCACCAGCGACTTTCCGCCCGCGGTCCAGCAGGATCTGCTGGCGAAAGGCGGGCAGGCCTGGCCGACAATCAGCCGCCACCTCGAGGCCATGGCATAGGCCGTGGCGGCCCGAGCGGAGAGCAAACCATGAGCGGCACCGTCGAGGTCTCCCTGTTCTTCAATTTCCGCAGCCCCTATTGCTATCTGGCAAGCAAGACGCTGTGGCCGATCGTCGATGCCTTCGACACCCGCCTGGTGTGGCGGCCGGTCGGCGGCGGCGATCTGCGCTCGCCGCCCGACCGCGCGCGCACCAAGATGCCGCTGGCCCGCCAGGATGTCGCCCGCTTCGCCCGGCGCATGGGCGTGCCGATGACGCCGCCGCCGCCGACCACCGATCCCACGCCGGCCGGGGCCGGCTCGCTGCTGGCCGAGGAAAACGGCCTGCTGCGGCCCTATCTGGTTGAGATCATGCACCGGGAATGGGGCCTGGGGCAGGACATCGGCGATCCGGCGGTGTTGCGCGCGGTGGCGGTCCAGATCGGCCTCGACCCCGCCGCGCTGGCCCAGGCGCTGGACGACGGGGGCTACCGCGCCCGGCTGAAGGACAATGCGGCGGAAGCCGCCGAACGGGGCGTGATCGGCGTGCCCAGCTTCGTCATTGGCGATGACATCTTCTGGGGCCAGGACCGCATCGACTTCGTGCTCGAGGAACTCGCGGCCCGGGGCGCGCGGCGGCCGCAACCATCACCCCCTGGAGGGCCCGGGACATGACCGTCATTCGCCTGTACGACAAGCCCGAATGCCCGTTTTGCTGGAAGGTGCGGCTGGCCTGCAGCGAACTGGGGCTGGCGGTCGAGATCATCGACCATCAGGCGCCCGCCCGCCAGGCCGAATGGCGCGGGGTCTCGCCGAACGGCACCGTCCCGGTGCTCCGCGACGACAGGGTTGCGATCAGCGAATCCAACGTGATCCTGGAATATCTGCAGGACCTGACCGGCGGCCTGCTGCCGGGCGCCCCGGCCGAACGGGCGCGGGCCCGCCTGCTCAACCACTATAGCGACACCCGGATCGGTCAGGCGCTGCGCCAGGTGATCTTCGAAAAGCGGGGCAAGGACCCTGCCCACTGGGATCAGGGGCGGATTGCGGCCGGTGTCGCGGCGTTCCACCAGGCGCTGCCGTTCCTGGCCGACCAACTGGACGGGGGGGATTATTTCGCCGGCCGTTATTCCTTGCCCGAATGCGCCCTGACCGCCCGCTTCGGACTGGCCGAAGGCTATGGCGTCGCCATTCCCGAAGCCTTCCCCACCCTCCAGGCCTGGTTCCAGCGCATGAAGGAGCGGCCGAGCTATCGCCCGACGCGTCCGCTGACGCTGCCGGCGGTGCGGCCCTAGCCGGACGCGGCGCTGCGCCGGTCAGCGCCGGGGTGGCTTGGCGGCCGCCCTGTGTTGCTTTGCCTCTTCGGCGTGAACCCGCTTTGCCACCTCCGGGGGTGGTGCTGGTCCGGCGATGACCGGCTGTTCCGCGGCGACCGGGTCGCTGGCCGGAAAGGTACTGGCCAGCGCCTCGTCCAGGGAATCCTGCGCCGCGGCGGTCGCCGGCGGGGCTTTGGCCTTCCGCGCCCGGCTGGACTTGGCCTTGTCTGATTCCGTCATGGCTGGGCCTCCTGGGTAAGGGCGCCGTGCGAACCGGCCGCTGCGGCCGCCCGGCGGGATCCGGTCCGACCCTTCGCATTTGTCAACCAACGGCGCCGGCCGATGTTCCTGACTCTGCAGCCAATCGGTGCGTCGGCTCAGGGACTATGCGGCGGCGTCGAGAGTGCCCGGCGGACCATGCACAACCTGGAGATTGGCAGCTTGCTTGGTGGGCGCAGCTGGGATTAAACCAGCGGCCCCTACGATGTCAATGCCATCGAAGACAAAGAAGATCGATGCTTTAAAGGGTATTGGGAAGCCAAGGCATGGCAAATGAGGTCAAGGGATTTCAAGCGGTTGATGAGCGGTGCGTGTCAGTTGCCTGGCAGCACTGGGGGGCTTTCGGTTCCGTGCAGAACCTTTCGAGCGCGCGGGCCAGCCTCATCTGCGTATCTGCTCCGCAATTGCTTTCACCAGTTTCTTGTTAGGCAGGCCTGCCTGGCGATAGAGCGACCTCGTCGCATCGTGCTAATAGCTGTCGTGGATCATCTGCAGAGCCCAACGCCCAATGGCTAAAATTCGGTCTTCCGTTCCGGAGCCTTGTGTTTGCTGAATTGTCCTTGCGGGCACGTGCAGCTCGGGCGACATTTTGAGGCAATGAACACAACACTGAAATTTGAGGGTATTTGCCCTGGCGCTCGCATCAAAGGATTGCATTGGGCGGGAGTCGCCGAGGTTGTTTCCGTTTCGCGATATGGCCGGACGCAGCCAATGTGGTCTTTCACGTTGATGGCAGGGTGGAACAGCGTCTTCTCTACGGGGGAGACGAGGCCAACCTTAAGCTCGTCACCGGCAGTAGAGCGTACTCCTTCGGCGCCGATGGCGCTTTGCTGCGGCTGTCCTCGGAAGCCTATCGCATCCGTCTGGCCCATCTCGTCGATCCCTTACCTGGCCGTTACATCCTCACAAATTGAAGTATCGTCGCACCAGATCACGGTGGTCTACGGCGAGATGCTGCCGCGCCAATCCTTACGCTTCCTGCTTGCCGACGACTCTGGCCCCGGCAATGCGTGCAGCACACCGCCCGGGTTCTGCGTGCAGCGGACGGCGCCGGCCCCGCCGCAGCGGCGCTGGTGGCCCAGATGGGCGCCAAGGGAGCCGATGCGCGCGCCCTCGCCTACCGCATGTTCGAAATTGCCACCCACAAGGGCTGGTCGGCGGAAGCCCTGGTCTATAACGAACCGGCGCAGGAATGGCCCAAGCTGGAAGACATGGCCGCCAGCGCCCGCGACATCGCCCTAACCGGCGACGCCCAATTGGGCTTGCTGTAGGGTAGACTCATGCTGAAACGCCTGACCTTCACCAACTTCAAGTCCTGGCCGAGGGCAGACCTCGAATGTGGCCGGATCACGGGCGTGTTCGGCACCAATTCCTCGGGCAAGACCAGCCTGCTGCAATTTCCCCTGCTGCTGAAACAGACGAAGGATGCGACCGACCGGGCGACAGCGCTGGAGTTGAACGGCAGCCTCGTCCGCCTGGGCACGATCAGGGACGCGCTCTTCCAGCATGACGAGACGGCTGAACTGACCTGGACCGCGAGTTTCGCGCTGGACCAGCCCCTGAATCTCTCGGACTCCAGCGGCAAGCACAAATCTGTCATCGCCAGTGGCGACACGTTCCTGGTGTCTGGAGAGGTTACGTCAGCGAGCATGGCGCCGGTGACGCGGCGCATCGCCTATGACATCGGTGGGATGCGCTTCCAGCTTGGCCCCCGCAACGGCGACGGTAGCAAATTCGACCTCACGGCAGAACACCGTGACGGCAGCAAGGCCGACTTTGCCTTCACGCGCACGCAAGGACGTGCCTGGCAGTTGCCGGGCCCGATCAAAAGCTACGCCTTCCCTGACCAGGCGCGAACCTACTATCAGAATGCGAGCTTTCTCGCCGACCTCGAAGCCAGTTACGAGGCCGAGCTCGACCGCACCTATTACCTAGGGCCGTTGCGGGAATATCCGCAACGCGATTACCTCTGGGCGAGGTCGCGCCCCAGCGACGTCGGCGACAAGGGGCAAAACACCATCAGTGCCATCCTGGCAGCGACCGAGTCCGCGGAACTTCGCAATGTCTGGCCCAAAACGCGCCTCCGCCCCTTCCAAGAAATTATCGCCTATTGGCTGAAGGAAATGGGCCTGATCGACAGTTTCGAGGTGAAGGAAATCGCCCCGGGCTCCAACCGCTGGCAGGTCCGGGTGCGCACCCGGCCGGGGTCGAGCGAAGTGCTGCTCACCGATGTCGGCTTCGGCGTATCGCAGGTTCTGCCGGTCATCACCCTGCTGCAGTATGTTCCCGAAGGCTCGACCGTGCTGCTGGAACAGCCGGAAATTCACCTGCATCCGCTGGCGCAATCCGCCCTGGCCGACGTGCTGATTCAGGCCGCCAAGAAGCGCCGGGTCCAGATCATCGTCGAAAGCCATTCCGAGCATCTGTTATTGCGGCTTCAGCGCCGGATCGCCGAGGGAGGTCGCATTTCCGCCGACGACGTGAAGCTCTATTTCTGTGACGCGCCCGGCGGGCGCTCGACCCTGACGCCCCTCAACGTCGACATGTTCGGTAATATCCGGAATTGGCCCGACAAATTCATGGGTGATGCATTCGGCGAAACGGCGGAGGCGGAATTGGCCCGGCTGAAGCGCATGAGGGCTGAAGGCCAGTCATGAAGCGTTACGCCGTCGATACCAATGTGCCCATCGTCGCCAACGGCAGAGCCGATCCCGGCCAACCCGATCATGTTCCTTCCGTCTCTTGCCGCGAGGCTGCCGTCAGGTTTCTGATGGCATTGCTTCGCAGCGGAAAGGTCCTGCTCGACGATGCCGGTGCGATCCAGGAAGAGTATCGCCGCCATCTCGATCCGAAGGGACAGCCGGGCGTGGGCGACCGCTTCTATCAGCAGGTCATCCACTATAACCCGCAGTGTACCGAACGCATTCATTTGCCGCTCCGCGGCGACGGCGAATATGCCGACCTGCCGCAAGAACTGATCGACGTGGACTTCGACCCCAGTGATCGGAAATTCGCGGCTCTGGCCTACAGGTGTAACGTCCCGGTGATCAACGCGACCGACAGCGATTGGGTGAATGCGGCGACCGTTCTAAGCGCCTGCGGCATCACAGTCGAAAACCTATGCGGCTGCGACATGATGAAATGGTTCACGACATGACGACGGAAAAGGACACCCTGCGCCGGGTGCAGGACGGACTCTATCACCTGCAACTGGGCTTGAAGCCTTTCGTCGAGGCGCGGATGAAGGCCGTGCATGGCGCCAATTGGCTGCATTATGCCGGCCGGGCGCAGGGCAGCGCGTCCAATGCCCCGTTCGACGCCTATGGCCTGGTCAAGACCATGGTCTACCGCTGGTGGGAAGTCTTCGACGACGCCTTCGGGCGCGCCGAAAAGCACAAGGCCCGCAATTTCACCTCGGTGGCGCTGGAGGCGCGGAACGCCGTTTCCCACCTCGCCATCGGATTGCAGGACGACGAGGCGCTTCGCTATCTCGACGCAGTGCACCAGTTGCTGAAACTGGTGAAGGCCCCGGCGGGCGAAGTGGCAGAACTCAAGAAGCTCTATGATGCCCAGCGTCAATCCGGAGTCGCGGCTGCGCCGGCACCGGCCATGCCCGAGGGAGCGAATACACCGGTCCTCGATCTCGCGCCGGTCGAAGCCGCATCGGGCAAGGCGTTGCGCCCTTGGACCGAGGTCGCCCTGCCGCATCCGGATGTGATCGCCAACCTCTTCAAGGCGGCGGAATTCGCCGCCGATCTGTTCGCCGTCGATGCCGGCCATGCCAGCGAAGGCTATGCGACGCCGTCCGCCTTCTTCGGCATCACCTTCCTGACCGAAGGATTGCGCCGTGTGCTGATCTCGGCGGTGCAGGGGCTGGCCGGCCCCGGGGGCGATCCGGTCATCGGCTTGCAGACCTCTTTCGGTGGCGGCAAGACCCATACGATGCTGGCGCTGTTTCACCTGGCCGCGCATTTGCGCGCCGGGGGCGATCCGCGCAGCCTGCCCGGCATCGCCGACGTGCTGGACAAGGCCGGAGTGAGCACGTTGCCGGCACCCAGGATCGCCGTTTTCGTTGGCTCGTCCAAGGGCACGGACGTCTCCCGGACCCGATGATCCTGCCTGCGCGCATCCACGTCGCGCAGAGCGGGTGCGGGCCAACCTGCTCTACCCGCTCGACACCGCCTTCGCCGCCGTGGTCGACAAGGAGGTCGATGGCGACAATGCCCTGCCAGCGCGGGTCGAAGCCAACCACGACGCGCCGCATCACCCAGTTTCGCGCGGCGACACGTTCGGTGTTCCTGTGCTCGGCGCCCCTGGTCGGCCAACCAAACGCGGGGTTGACCGGCCAGGACGTGCGCCTCGCCTGCGCCGAACCGGGGGACCAACTCGCAATCTTCGGCAAAGCGCTGCGCGAATTGCACGAGCGCGCAACCATTCTTTACGAGGAGGCCGGTCGCTACTGGTTCTCGACCCAGCGGACCTTGAACCGCTTGGCCGAGAACATCGCAAAGGAACTTATCGAGCATATGTAGCCGTACCACTGTCAGTGGGAAGGGCCGCCATCAATCGTGCCTGGAAGCGGCAAGAGATCACTTCCGCCCCCATAATCATGGACGAAGCCGGACCGTTCGGACGACAAGGCGCCCTAATAGCCCAAACAAGGATGAAGTGGTCAAATTTCTGACCGAAACGAGGAATACTTCTCACTCGTTCGTGTTTGCCATCATCATGCTAAACACTGTGGCTCGGCCAGAAGCCGTGCTGGACCTCGCTCCTGCTCAAGTAAACCTCGATGGTTGGCGCATTGACCTGAACCTGAAGGGGCGGAAACAGACCAGGAAGTATCGGCCTGTAGTGCCGATCACCGACACTCTCTTGCCATTCCTTGCCGACAGGAAGGTTCACCGCTTGGTGCTCTGGCATGGCAGACCTGTGGCGAGCATCAAGAAGATCTTTGCCCGGATTGTCCGCGATTCTGGCCTGTCGTCTGAAATCACCCCGTACAGCTTGCGCGACACGATGGCGGCGGAACTCCGGCGCTGGGGCGTGCTGGCGTGGGAGGTGGCGGTCCTTCTAGGGCCATCGCAGGCCTGGCATTACGGAGACCGACGCTGAATTCGCCCCGGACTATCTTTCGCAGGGGCGGGCCGTGATCAGTGCGTATTTCGCCGACATCGGCACGGGTTTGACGGTCCCACTTAACGCTTGCGTGTCAGTCGCGTGCCTGTCTGAAAAGACCGCCACTAAAATTAGCGGAGAAAACCAAGAGCCTTCAGAGGCCTGCCTGGTGGGCGCGGCCGGGATTGAACCAGCGACCCCTACGATGTCAACGTAGTGCTCTCCCACTGAG
>JAJFJE010000291.1 GCA_021774355.1 Alphaproteobacteria bacterium | reverse complement strand
CGGACGGCAAGTTCTACCTGGTGACGCCGGTCGAGAAGGTCGGCATCCGGGTCGAGGATGCGCCCTTCTGCGCCGTCGCCCTGGCGGTCGAGGGGAGTGGCCCGACCCAGTGTCTGCGGTTTCGCACCAATGTCGACGACGAGGTGGTTGCCGACTCCGGCCATCCGATCCGGGTGGAGACCGATGCGGCCACCGGCGAGCCGTCGCCCTATGTCCTGGTGCGCGACCGGCTCGAGGCCAAGATCGCGCGCAGCGTCTTCTACGAGTTGGTGGACCTGGCGGAACAACGCCAGGACGGCGGCGAAGGGACCCTGCTTGGGGTTCGCTCGGCGGGGTGTTTCTTCGCCCTGGGCCGCCTGCCATGAAGCGCAGCCTTGTCGAGGCGCGTCTCCGCAACAGCCTGGAACAGCGCCCCGGAGCGGCCATCCGGGCCCCCCTGACCAGCGATTTCGACCTCAACCCGGGGATGCGCCCGGCCGAGCCCCGGGCCCTGGTCCAGGCGGCGGTGCTGGTGCCCCTGATCGAGCGGCCGAACGGCCTGACCGTCCTGTTCACCCGCCGCACCGACCATCTCAGCCGCCATGCCGGCCAGATCAGCTTTCCCGGCGGCCGGGCCGATCCGGCCGACGCCGATGCGGTGGCGACGGCGTTGCGCGAGGCCCGCGAGGAGATCGGCCTGGACCCCGCCTTCGTCGCCGTTGCCGGGTTCCTCGACCCCTACGAGACGGCGACCGGCTATCACATCGTGCCGGTGGTGGGGATCGTGCGGCCGGGCTTTGCCCTGACCCCAGACCCGGGCGAAGTCGCGGCAATCTTCGAGGTACCGCTCGACTGGATCGTCCAGCCGCAGAACCACCAGCGGCACAGCCGGGAATTTCAGGGCGCGGCGCGCCTGTATTATGCCTGGGTCCATGGCGAGCATTATATCTGGGGTGCCACGGCCGGCATGTTGATGGCCCTGGTGCGGCGCCTGGCGCCTGACTGAGAGGGACAATGCGCGGCATCATATTCGGTCTGGCCCTGTTTCTGGTGCCCTATGCATCCTACTGGCTGTTCGCCCGGTGGGAGCGCTGGCGCCTGAACCTGCCGGAAAATCGGCGGCCGACACCGTGGCTGCCGCTGGCCGTGGCCGGTATCCTGCTGGCCCTGGTCGCCGGCGTGGCCACCGCCCTGATCGGCGGCACGGCACCTGGCGGGCGCTACGTTCCGCCCCATCTCGGTGCCGACGGGGCGCTGGTCCCCGCCCAGGTGGTCCCGGCGGAACGAACGGTGCCGGTCCGGCCATGACGCCTCGGCTGCCGCAACCGCCCTGGCAGGCCGATCGGGCGGCGATGCGGGTGGTCGCCGCCCTGACCGCCCAGGGGCAGACCGTGCGCTTTGTCGGCGGCTGCGTCCGCGATGCCATGCTTGGCCTGCCCTACGCGGATATCGACCTGGCCACCCCCGATCCCCCCGACCGGGTGATGGCCTTGGCCCGGGGCGCCGGCCTGGCCGTCGCTCCGACCGGCCTGGCCCATGGCACGGTGACGGTGATCGCCGACCGCCATCCGGTCGAGGTGACCACCCTGCGGCGGGACCTGGCGGGCGACGGCCGCCACGCAGAGGTCGCCTTCACCGACGACTGGGCCGCCGATGCGGCGCGCCGGGATTTCACCATCAACGCGCTTTACGCCGATCCTGACGGCACGCTGGTCGACCTAGTCGGCGGCCTGGACGACCTTGCCCATGGCCGGGTCCGCTTCATCGGCGATGCCGCGGCGCGCCTTGCCGAGGACTATCTGCGGATCCTGCGCTTCTTCCGCTTTTATGGCCGGTTCGGCCGGGGCACGCCGGATCCCGCGGCCCTTACCGCGATCGCCGCCGCCGCCGCCGGCCTGGCCCGCCTGTCGGCGGAACGGATCCGGGACGAGCTGCTGAAATGCCTGGTGCTCGACCGGGCGGGTCCGGTGATGACCCTGATGGCCGACCAGGGCGTGCTGACCCGGCTGCTTGCCGACGCGGTGCCGGGCCCGCGGTTCCAGGCCCTGCTGGCGATCGAAGGCCGGCTGGGCGAGGCCGATGCCCTGCGCCGGCTGGTGGCCCTGCTGCCGCCCGATCCGGCTGCCGTGGCCGCCGCCGCCCGGCGCCTGAAGCTGTCGAACGCCCAGCGGGAGCGGGCGGCCGGGGCGGCGCGGATCGTGCCGGGCCTCGACCCCGACCTGCCGCAGCCCCTGCTGCGCCGCCACCTCTACCGGCTGGGCCGGGACCGGGTCGGCGATCTGGTGCGCCTGGCCTGGGCCGCCCGCCGGGCCGCGGGCCTGGCCCCGGACGATGCCGCCTGGCGTCAGCTGGTCGGCCGCGTCGCCGCCTTCGCGCGGCCCACCCTGCCGGTCGACGGCCGCGATATCCTGGCACTGCAGGTGCCCGAGGGCGCCCCCCTCGGAGCCCTGCTCGGCCGGATCGAGCAATGGTGGCTGGACCATGATATGACACCCGACCGCGCGGCCTGCCTGGCCGAATTGCGCGGCTGGCTCGGCTCTGGTCCCTGAACCCCGACCCGGCCTATGGTGCCATCCGGATAGCAACATAAGGGTCAGTCATGCGGTTTGCCGGGCGAGTCGACAGGCTGGGGGGCAAGGGCGCGGAAGCCTGGGGCATTCACTTCCGCGGCGTCGACGCCAGGCGCCGGGGCGAAGACGTCATTCTCCTGTCGATCGGCGATCCCGATTTCGAGACCGCGCCCAATATCGTCGCGGCGGCCCGGCACGGGCTGGAGCAGGGCCATACCCACTATGCCGACATCCAGGGCGAACCGCGGCTGCGCCAGGCGATCGCCGGCTATCACGGCAGGCTGACCGGCCAGCGGGTCGGCCCGGACGACGTCATGGTCATCTCGGGCGCCCAATGCGGGATGTTCGCCGCGGCCCAGGTGCTGCTCGACGGCGGCGCCGAAGTGCTGCTGCCATCGCCCCGCTACGTCACTTACGAGGCCCTGTTCGGGGCGGCCGGCGCGACCATTGTCGATGTCCCGCTGCGGCCGGAACGGGGCTTCCACCTGGACCCGGCGGACCTGGCCGCCCGGGTGACCCCGGCGACCCGCGGCATCGTCCTGACCACCCCGAACAACCCCACCGGCGCGGTCATGACCCGGTCCGAGATGGAGGCGGTGGCGGAACTCGCCGGCCGTCACGACCTGTGGGTGCTGACCGACGAGGTCTATGCCGGGCTGGCCCATGAACGGCCCCATGTCAGCCTGGCCGGCCTGCCCGGCATGGCGAGCCGTGCCATCACCGTCTGTTCCTTGTCGAAAAGCCATGCCATGACCGGCTTCCGCATCGGCTGGGTGGTCGGGCCGCCGGCGTTCATCCGCCATCTGCGGCGCCTGGTGCTGTGCATGCTCTATTCCAGCCCGCCCTTCATCCAGGACGCCGCGATCGAGGCGATCGCGGGCGCCCAGGAGCATCAGCGGCACATGGCCGCCGCCTACAAGGCCCGTGGCCAGTTGGTGCACCGACTGCTCGGCCAGAGTCCCCACCTGGCCTGCCACCGACCCGAGGGCGGCATGTTCCTGATGCTCGACGTCCGCCCCAGCGGCATCGAGGCCTATCGCTTCGCCGAGGCCCTGTTCGCCGAGGAGCGGGTCGCCACCCTGGTGGGCGACGCCTTCGGGCCCGAGGCCGCCGGTCACCTGCGCCTGTCCATGGTCAGCGACCTGCCCGAACTCGAGGAGGCCTGCCAGCGCATCCTGCGCTTCGTCGCCCGCCACGCCGGCTGAGGCGGCTCCCCCAGCATCGTCATCCCGGCCTTGAGCCGGGATCTTCGGTGCCTGCGGGGCGGCGCCGCCGGCCGGAAAGATCCCGGATCGCCGCTTTGCGGCGTCCGGGATGACGAGGGTTGGCGCGGCGCGGCCGGGCGGGGCGGCACGCTTGGGGCAGGGCGGGCGGCCACGTCACCCCGGGCGGCAGGCTGAGGCGGTTCTTCCAGCATCGTCATCCCGGCCTCGAGCCGGGATCTTTTGTGCACGCGGGGCGGCGCGCTTACGGCCGGGCGGAAGCATGGCAGTTGCCACCGGCCGGGTTCACGGCCATTTCACCTCGGGCGGCAGGGACATCAGGATGGCGTCCGTGTTGCCGCCGGTCTTCAGGCCGAAGGCGGTGCCCCGGTCGTACAGCAGGTTGAACTCGACATAGCGGCCGCGCTTGACCAACTGGGCGTCGCGCTGGTCCGCGCTCCAGGGCCTGTCCATATGGCGGGCGACCAGGGCCGGATAGATCGCAACAAAGGCCTCGCCCACGGCCCGGGTGAAGGCGAAATCGGCTTCCGCATCGCCCGAGTCGAGATTGTCGTAAAAAATGCCGCCGACGCCCCGGGGCTCGTCCCGGTGGGGCAGGAAGAAATAGCGGTCGCACCATGCCTTGAAGCGGTCGTAATAATCCGTGCCAAAGGGGTCGCAGGCGGCCTTCAGGGCGTCGTGGAAGGCTGCGGTGTCATCGGCGTCCGGGAACACCGGGGTCAGATCGGCGCCGCCCCCGAACCAGCCGCGGGTGGTCTCG
Organism: Alphaproteobacteria bacterium; assembly: GCA_021774355.1. Taxonomy (GTDB): domain Bacteria; phylum Pseudomonadota; class Alphaproteobacteria; order Zavarziniales; family Zavarziniaceae; genus JAJFJE01. The sequence continues at coordinate 211 of JAJFJE010000291.1, read as the reverse complement.
ATCCGCCTGGTGTTCATGTGGACGGCGGGCACCAGGGGCGAACAGGGATGGGCGACCAGGCTGATGCCGCTGGCCCAGAACCGGCCGTCCTCGCCCGCGCCGGGGATCTGGCGGGCGAATTCCGGGGCGAATTGGCCGTGCACGGTCGAGACATTGACGCCGACCTTCTCGAACACCCGGCCGCGCATGATCGACATCACGCCGCCGCCGC
>JAJFJE010000030.1 GCA_021774355.1 Alphaproteobacteria bacterium | reverse complement strand
GGCGGCGGCGATGGTCGCGGCCGCCTGGGCCGGCGAGGCATGGGCAAGTTCGGCGGCCAGGGCCTGGTCCAGGCGGGCCGGATCGGCAGCGGCGGCAGATGGCGGGCCGATCACCACCACGACCTCGCCCTTCGGCGGCCCGGCGGCGGCATAGTGGTCGGCCAAGGCGGTCAAGGGCTGGCGACGGACCTCCTCGAACAGCTTGGTCAGTTCGCGGGCCACGGCGGCCGGCCGGTCGCCCAGCACGGCCGCCGCATCGGCCAGCATCGCGGCCAGGCGGCGGGCCGATTCGAGGAACACCAGGGTTGCCGGCACGGCCGCCAGGGTGGCCAAGGCGGTCTGCCGCCCCGCACTCTTGGGCGGCAAAAAGCCGGCGAAGCAGAAGCGGTCGGTGGGCAGGGCCGCCAGGGTCAGGGCGGCCAGCACGGCGGAGGCCCCGGGCAGGCTGGTCACCATGTGGCCGGCGCCGACCGCCGCGCCGACCAGGCGGTATCCGGGGTCGGAAATCAGGGGCGTGCCGGCATCGGAGACCAGGGCAACGACGCCGCCGCCGGCCAGCCGGTCGAGCAGCTGGGGCCGCTGCCGGGCTGCATTATGCTCGTGATAGGGGATGAGCGGCGTGTCGATGCCGTAGATCTGCATCAGCTTGCCGGTCACCCGCGTGTCTTCGCAGGCAATCAGGTCGGCGCCGCCCAGCACGTCGAGGGCGCGCAGGGTAATGTCCCGCGCATTGCCGATCGGGGTGGCGACCAGGTACAGGCCGGGCGCCGGTTTACTTGGGCGAGGCCGGCCGGTACCTTGGCGGCCACGATCATCGGCGCCGCTGGCGCCTCGCTGACCAGGAGAACGCCCCGGTGGATGTCCGATTGGCTGTGTCACCGCCGGCCCGCTGCCGGTCTGTTTACCGCCCATGGCGTCTCGCTTTTCTGGCCCCGTTGCTGGCCTTCGCGCTGACGGCCTGCATGCAGGCCAATCGTAGCCCCGGTCTGCCGCCGGCGGGACCGTTCATTCCGGCGCCGCAGTCGCTGTCGGTGAAGGTTGCGGTGGTGGTGCCCTTGAACGGCCAGGCCGCGGATACCGGCCGGGCCCTGCGCGATGCGGCCGAACTGGCCCTGTTCGATCTCAACGCCACCGATGTGGAACTGCTGCCGCGGGACGCCGGCAACTCGGCGGTGACCGCCAGCGGCGCGGTCCAGAACGCCATATCGGCCGGCGCCAACATCGTTATCGGCCCCTTGGGGGCCGGCCCGGTCCGCGCCGCCGGCCTGACCGCCCGGAGCGCAGGGCTGAAGCTGCTCGGCTTTTCCACCGATCGTTCGGCGGGTGGCGGCGGGGTCTATCTGATGGGCTTTACCCCGGAGGAACAGATCGAGGCGATTGTCACCTACGCCGCCCGCAACGGCCTGCGCCGGTTCGGCGCATTGCTCCCGGTCGGGTCCTACGGCGATCTGGTCGACCGCTCGTTCCACGCGGCCGTCGCCGGCTCCGGCGGCCTGGTCGTCGGCTCGGTCCGCTATGGCCGGGGCGGCACGGTTTCGGCAAACGAGCTGCGCAGCCTGGTGGCCCCCGGGCCGGACGGCCGCCCGCCGATCGACACCCTGCTGGTGCCGGAGGGCGGGGCCACCCTGCGCCAGATCGGCGCGATCCTGGCCAATGCGGGGTTCCAGCCCTCGGCGATCCGGCTGCTGGGCACCGATCAATGGACCGGGTCGGCCCTTGGACGGGACCCCATGACCATTGGCGGCTGGTTCGCCGGCCCGGAGCCGGGCCGCTTCGAGCGCTTTGCCGCGCGCTTCCAGGATACCTATGGCACAAGGCCGCCGCGGATCGCCGCCCAGGCCTATGATGCCATGACCCTGGCGGTGGCCCTGGCCCGCCAGCCTAACGGCTTCTTCACGGCCGACCGCACCCTCGGCGACCCGAATGGCTTCATGGGCGTGGACGGCCTGTTCCGCTTCGACCGCCGGGGCGTGCCGCAGCACGGCCTGGCGATCCTCGAGGTCCAGGCCGGCGGCGCCGTTGTCATCCAGCGGGCGCCCGGAGGCTTTGGCGGCCCGGCCTTCTGAGGTCATGGCAGCAGGCGGGCGAGTACGGCATTGAGCACCGCGCGGCCGCGCGTGGTGGCCTGCAGGCGGTCGGCGTGGCGGACCAGGAAGCCGCCTGCAACCAGCCGGTCGAGCGCCGGGCGGTCGACCAGCGCCTCAAGCGCGGCGCCGCCGACCTGCTCCAGGCGGCGCAGGGACAGGCCCTCGGCCAGGCGCAAGCCCATCATCATCGCCTCGCCGGCCCGTTCCGTCGCCGATAGTGCCGTCGACAGTTCCGTGCCGTCGCCCGTGGCGCCGACCGCGGCCAGCCAGGTCTCGGGCTTGCGGTAGGCGGCGGTGGCCAGGGCCCGGCCATCGCCGAGGGTCAGCCGGCCATGGGCGCCCGGGCCGACCCCGACATAGTCGCCATAGCGCCAATAGGTCAGGTTGTGGCGGGCCTCGGCCCCCGGGCGGGCATGGTTGGAGATCTCGTAGGCGGCCAAGCCGGCGGCTTCCAGCCGCGCCGCAGTGGTCTCGTAGAGGCTCGCCTGCAGGTCGTCGTCGGGCATCTGCCAGTCGCCGCGGCGGACCGCCGCATGAAAGGCCGTGCCCTCCTCGATGGTCAGCTGATAGACCGACAGATGGTCGGCGGCCAGGTCGAGGGCCCGGGCCAGTTCGTCCGACCAGGCCGCCAGCGACTGGCCGGGACGGCCATAGATCAGGTCGAAGGACAGGCGCGGAAAGATCGACCGGGCCAGCGCCACGGCCGCTATGGCCTCGGCCGCGGAATGGCCGCGGCCCAGAAAATGCAGCGCGTCGTCGTCCAGGGCCTGGACCCCCAGGCTGACCCGGTTGACCCCGGCCCGGGCAAAGGCGGCCAGCCGGCCCGCCTCGACGCTGGTCGGATTGGCTTCCAGGGTGATTTCCAGATCGGCCGCCGGCTGCCACAGCTCCGTCGCCATGGCGATCACCCGCTCGACCGTCGCCGGCGCCATCAGGGACGGCGTGCCGCCGCCGAAAAAGATCGAGGTCAGCGCCCGGCCGGGCACCAGCGCGGCGCTGCGGGCGATCTCGCGGGTCAGGGCCGCGGCCCACAGGCCGTCGTCGACAGCCCCGCGGACATGGCTGTTGAAATCGCAATAGGGGCATTTGGAACGGCAGAACGGCCAATGAACATAGAGCGCGACGGCGCCGTCCGCACCGGGCTGCGGCGCCTCAGCGGGCAAGGTCGGCAACGAGCTGCGCGAAAGCACGGGCCCGATGGCTCATGCCGTGTTTGGCGGCGGGCGCCATCTCGCCGAAGGTCAGGCTTTGGCCGTCGGCCAGAAATACCGGATCATAGCCGAAGCCCTGGCTGCCCCGGGGCGGCCAGACCAGGTGGCCGTGAACCTCGCCGGTCCAGCCCCGGAGGGTGCCGTCCGGCCAGGCCAGGGCCAGGGCGCAGGTGAACCAGGCCCGCCGCTTGTCGGGGGTGACGGCGCCGTGGCCTTGCAGGGCCTCCTCGACCCGGGCCATGGCGTGGTTGAAGTCCTTGCCCGGCCCCGCCCAGCGGGCCGAATAGATCCCCGGCGCCCCGTCCAGGGCCGCGACCGACAGGCCGCTGTCATCGGCCAGGGCGGGCAGCCCGCTCGCCGCCGCCGCCGTGCGGGCCTTCAGGGCGGCGTTCTCGGCAAAGCTCGATCCGGTCTCCGCGGGCTCGGCCAGGCCCAGGGTGGCGGCCGAAACCGGCTCGACCGCGAAGGGCGCCAGCAGGGCGGCGATCTCCCCGACCTTGCCGGGATTGTGGCTGGCCACGACCAGGCGGCCGGACAGGTGCATCAGAATTGCCCCAGGGCCTGGCGCTGATAGGTCACCAGCCGGCCGATGCCGCCCTGGGCCAGGGCGAACAGATTGGCGAATTGTTCGGCCGAGAACGGGGCCCCTTCGGCGGTCCCCTGGATCTCCACGATCTGGCCGTCCCCGGTCAGGACGAAATTGGCGTCGGCATCGGCCCGGCTGTCTTCGGAATAGTCGAGGTCGAGCAGGACGGCGCCATCGACCAGCCCGCAGGACACGGCCGCGACCTCGGTGCGGATCGGGTTGGCGGCCAGTTCGCCGCGGTTCATCAGGGTCTCGATCGCCTGATGCAAGGCGACATAGGCCCCTGTCACCGAGGCGGTGCGGGTGCCGCCGTCGGCCTGGATCACGTCGCAGTCGATCTTGATCAGCTTTTCGCCCAGGGCGGCCAGGTCGATGGCCGCGCGCAAAGCGCGGCCGATCAGGCGCTGAATCTCCTGGGTGCGGCCGGACTGCTTGCCCTTGGCGGCCTCGCGGTCGGTCCGGGTATGGGTCGACCGGGGCAGCATGCCATATTCGGCCGTGACCCAGCCGCGGCCCTTGTCGCGCAGCCAGGGCGGCACCCGCCCCTCGACGCTGGCGGTGCACAGGACATGGGTGTCGCCGAAGCGGACCAGGCACGAGCCTTCGGCATGCTTGGCAAAGCCCGGTTCCAGGCTGATCGGGCGCAGGGCATCGGCGGGACGACCGAATGAACGGTTTGACATGGACTCTCCGGCATGAAATCCCGCCCCTTGTAGCGGGTCATGCCACCTGCCGCCAAGCCGCCTGTGCGGCGGCGGGCAATCAGGCCAGGTCGCCGATCAGGCTGCTGCGCACGACGGCCGGGATTTCCGCCATGTGGGCATAGTCCGGATGGCCGAAGGCGATCACCGCCTGCACGGCCGGATCCTTGAAGGCCGCCGCCGCCGCCTCGTCCATGGGAAAATGGAGAAAGTGAACCGACGAGGTCTTGCCGTCGGCCTTGGTGCGTTCGACATCGTCCTCGGACACGGCCCGGACGCTCGACCCGCCGACATTCAGGGCGATGGTGTCCTCGACGCCGCCCAGGCGCGACAGAATGCGGTCCCGGCGCACCGCATCCACGATCTCGAACATGACCGTGGCGGTCAGTTCGCGGCCCTGGGGAATCATCGGATTATAGGCGGCCAGTTCTTCGACCAGCTGCGCCGCGCCGCCCTTTTCGATGTAGAGCATCTCCTGGACCTGGGCCAGCATGGTCTCGAAACATTCGAAATGGATCGTGACATAGGGCCCGACGGCCATCCGCCGCCGCTGTTTCAGGGCAACGGTTTCCTGCCGCCGCGCCTTGCGTTCCGCGCCGTAGCGGTCGAGGGCGACGATATCGTCGGCGGTGATGCGCCGTTCGGCTTTCGGCATGACGTGAACTCTCCCGGTTAGACCAGGCCGTAAGCCCGGGCAAACAGCTCGATCGGATGGGGTGCGGTTTCCGGCACGATGGTCGAGGCGTCGCCCAATTGCCGCATGCCGTCGAGGATATGGGCCCCGGCCAGCGGGCACTCCGAGGCGACATGGGCCTTGGCCACCTTGGCCGCCTGGCGGGCGACCGGCTTGCCGACCTTGAGCGCGATGTCGTGGAATTCCTTGAGCACGCCCCAGGAGCCGCCATGGCCCGAGCAGCGCTCGATCACCGCCAGGTCCTGGCCGGGAATCAGGCGCAGCATCTCGGCCGCCTTTGGCCCCATGTTCTGGGCCCGGGCATGGCAGGCAATGTGCAGGGCGACGCCCCCGTCCAGGGCCTGCAGGCCGGGGGCCAGGCCTGCGGTCTTGGCCACGTCGACGACATATTCGGCAATGTCCGAGACCGCCTTGGACAGCCGGACGACAGCGGCGTCGTCGGGCAGCAGCAACGGCCACTCGAATTTCATCATCAAGGCGCAGGACGGTACCAGCGCAATGACTTCGTAACCCTTATCGACCCAGGGCAGCAGCCCCGCGGCGATCTTGCGTGCGTTGCCTGCGACACCTTCAAGGTTACCCTGTTCGAGCAGCGGCATGCCGCAGCAGGCGGGATAAACGACTTCGGTCTCGACGCCGTTATGGGCCAGCACGGCGCGAGCCGCCATGCCGATCTCGGGCGCGTTGTAGTTGGCGAAACAGGTGGCGTAGAGCACCGCCTTGCGACCGAAGCCGGGCGCTTCCCGGTTGACCGCAACCGCTTCCTTGGCGGCGCGGCGCTTGAAGGTCGTGCCGTGGAACTTGGGCAGGGCGGCGTCGCGATCGATGCCGGCCAGTTTCTCCAGGGCCGGCCGGGTCAGGCCATTGCCCTGCCGGGTCGCCCAGTTCGCGACGGGGGCCACGGCGCCGGCCAGCTTGCCGTTGCGATCGGTCTGGGCAAGCTGCGTCTGGACGAAGGGGGTTTCGCCCCGGCGATGCTCGGCGGCGCGGTGGCGCAGCATCAGGTGGGGGAAATCGAGATCGAAATGATGCGGCGGGACATAGGGACACTTGGTCATGAAGCACAGGTCGCACAGGGTGCAGGCATCCACGACCGACTTGAACCCGGCCGGATCGACGGTATCGAGTTCGCCCGACGCGCTGTTGTCGATCAGGTCGAACAGGCGCGGGAAGCTGTCACACAGGTTAAAGCAGCGCCGGCAGCCGTGGCAGATGTCGAATACCCGGTGCAGTTCGGCTTCGATCTTGGCGGGATCGTAGAAATCGGGGTCGTTCCAGGCGATGGGGTGGCGGATGGGAGCGTCGGTCGAGCCTTCCTTCATCGGTGCCTTCCTGGATCGTTGGACAGGGGGTCATGGGCGGGGCGCGGCGCCCCGCCCATGAACGTCACGCTCAGCCGAGGGTGTCGAGGGCCTTCTGGAACCGGCCGGCATGGGACTTTTCAGCCTTGGCCAGGGTCTCGAACCAGTCGGCGATCTCGTCGAAGCCTTCGTCCCGGGCGGACTTGGCCATGCCCGGATACATGTCGGTATATTCGTGGGTCTCGCCCGCGATCGACGCCTTCAGATTGGCCGAGGTGTCGCCGATCGGCTCGCCGGTCGCCGGGTCGCCGACTTCCTCGAGGAATTCGAGATGGCCATGGGCATGGCCGGTCTCGCCCTCGGCGGTCGAACGGAACACCGCGGCGACGTCATTGTAGCCTTCGACATCCGCCTTTTGTGCGAAATAGAGGTAGCGGCGGTTGGCCTGGCTTTCGCCGGCGAAGGCCTCTTTCAGGTTTTCCCAGGTCTTGGTTCCAGACAGCGACGGCATGGAGGTATCTCCCTTTTGTGCAGGACGCGGGGTCGTGGTGCCGGCCACACCCGCCGCTGGGGCAAGTGGGCGGGCGCTCCGGGGTGGGGCTGGGCAGCCCCTGATCCGGTATTCTTATAGGATCAGGCGGGGGGGTTCGTCAACAGTTTAGAATTGTTTGAAATTTATTCGCAACATCATGACATGAAACAATAAATGTTGCGCCGCAACGGCCCGATCAGGAGTCCGACAGGCGGATGATCACATCCACCCGGGCGATTTTCAGGCCATCGGGTGCGGCCGGCAGCGCACCCAGCGCGACATCGGCCCCGGGAATGTCGATCAGCCGGCCCGTGCGCTCCAGGAAGAAGTGATGGTGGTCGTCGACATTGGTATCGAAATAGGTCTTGCCGGTGTCGATGACGATCTCGCGCAGCAGGCCGACGGTGGTCAGTTGGTGCAGCGTGTTGTAGATCGTCGCCAGCGACACCTTGACCCCGGCGGCCAGGGCCTCACCGTGCAAGGCCTCGGCGGTGACGTGGCGATGGCCCGGTTCGAACAGCAGGCGGGCCAGCGCCAGGCGTTGGCGGGTCGGGCGCATGCCTGCGGCCTTGAGCCGTCGCAGGCTCTCGGCAAAAGGACGCTCGGCTCCAATCGGTCTGGTCATCGCAACCCTGATCCACAAACAGTGGTCAATCGCCGGTCAGAAGCCGGTCGATCAACTGTTTAACAGTAGGAATGAAACCGTTGGAATAAAAGGGGTCGGTTGCGAACTGGTAGGCGCCGTGACCGGCAAACATGAGATTCTGCTCGACCTCGCCGTCATGGGCGATGTCCTGCAAAGTCTTCTGGATGCAGAAGCTGCGGGGGTCGGCCTTTTTGCCGGTGGTGCCCTCTTCGCCTTGCGACCAGTTGGAGAAGCGGCAGGCCGACAGGCAGCCCATGCAGTCGATCTGGTCCTTGTGGATCTCCCGGGCCTTGGCCGGGGAGACGAAGACGATGGTGTGGTCGGGGGTCCGCAAGGCTTCGGTAAAGCCCTGTTCCACCCAGCCCTGGGCCCGCTGCTTGTCATGGGCGGTGACATAGACCAGGCGGCCGCGGGCGCCGATCGCCAGGGCCGCGTGATGGTCGCCGACGGGCTCCGCCGAATAGGCGATCTGCCGCTCGCTGCGCTCGTTCAGTTCGTCGAGGAAGCTATTGCGCACGGCCGAAGAATAGAAACCGGTGGGGCTGAAGCGGTGCAGCAGCACCTCGCCCGGCTTGATCGACAGCAGGCGGCGCTTCCAGCCCTCGGGAATCGGGCTCTCCTTGGTCAGCAGGGGCCGGGTGCCGAACTGGAAGATCACCGGCCCGACTTCGGGATTGTCGATGAAATGCTGCCAGTCCCGCAGGTACCAGACGCCGCCGGCCATGATCACGGGGACGTCGTTGAGCCCGGCCTCGTTCATCTGCCGGCGCAGCTCCACGACACGCGGATAGGGATCCTCGGGACGCAGCGGATCTTCCGAATTGGACAGGCCGTTATGGCCGCCGGCCAGCCAGGGATCCTCGTAGACGACGCCGCCCAGAAAGCCCGAAAATTTGTGATAGGCGCGCTTCCACAAGGCCCGAAAGGCCCGCGCGGACGACACGATGGGATAATAGTTGACGCCGAACGAGGCGGCGATCTCGGCCAGGCGATAGGGCATGCCGGCGCCGCAGGTGACCCCGTGGACCAGCCCCCGGGCGCCTTCCAGCACGCCCTTCATCACCCGTTCGGCACCGCCCATCTCCCACAGGATGTTGACGTGCAGGCGGCCCCGGCCATTGCGCTCCTCGTGGGCGCGCTTGACCTGGGCCAGGCCACCGTCGATGCCGAACTGGACCAGTTCGTCATGGCGTTCCCGCCTGGTCTTGCCGCGATAGATCTGCGGGATGACGCGGCCATCGGCATCATAGGAATCGGCATTCACCGCCGACACCGTGCCGATGCCGTCGGCTCCCGCCCAGGCGCCCGAACTCAGGCCGTTGGTGGCCGAAATTCCCTTGCCGCCTTCAAGCAGGGGCAGAACATCGACCCCCTGGATACGTACCGCGTTCAGCGCCTTCATCGTTTTCTTTTCCCCAGCAGCGTGCCGGATGGTCCCGTCTGTGTCGGTTCCGTGACTGCCCGCCGGAGTAAATATCGCCGTTTGGTGTCAGGATAAAGCCCGATAGCGGATATTGGGCCGCCATTGGTAAATTTCATCCCATTTCCCGGCCTGACGGCCTTCTGTTGGCGAAAAAAGCGGGGTATCGCGCCGGTGAATGGAAACGGGGCGGCCTCTGGGCCGCCCCGTGCCGCGAATATTGCGGGCTCAGCCTGCCGCGGCGTCGCCCTTCTCGCGCGGGGTGTCGGGCAAGTCCTCGCCGGTGGCCTGGTCGACGGCCTT
>JAJFJE010000290.1 GCA_021774355.1 Alphaproteobacteria bacterium | reverse complement strand
TCTGTCCGTTTTCGTTATGCCGGTCTTCGCCCGGTCATGACGCGTTGGTAACGGTCGGTGGCGTTGCCCGATCGAACAGTGGCGTCCTCCAGGCCGGCATCTGTGCGGGGAACGAGGCATGGGGGATGGCATGGGTTGGCTTGACGGTACGGTTGCGATCATTACCGGCGGCGGCTCGGGGCTGGGCCGCGCCCTGGTCGAGCGCTTCATCGCGGAGGGCGCGAAGGTCGGGGTGCTGGAGCGCAGCGCCGAGCGGGCGGCCGAGGTCCGGCGGGATTTCGGCGACCGGGTCGAGGCGGTGGTGGGCGACGTGACCGCCATGGCCGACAATCTGCGGGCCGTCCAGCAGACCGTCAGGCGCTTCGGGCAGCTCGACTGCTTCATCGCCAATGCCGGCCTGTTCGATGTCTGGCAGACGCTGGCGCAGTTCGACCCGGACAAGCTCGGCGACGCCTTCGACGAGCTCTTTGCGGTCAATGTCAAAGGCGGGCTGCTCGGTGCCAAGGCGGCCCTGCCAGCCCTTGTGAAGACCCGGGGCAGCATCATCTTCACCCTGTCCAACGCGGCCTTTTATCCGGGCGGCGGCGGGCCGATCTACACCGCCTCGAAGCATGCCCTGGTCGGGCTGGTTCGCCAGCTGGCGCACGAACTGGCGCCCAAGGTCAGGGTCAATGGCGTGGCCCCCGGCGGCATGGCGACCAATCTCGCGGGCCTGGCCGCGACCGGCACGGCGGACAACCGGCTCAACCAGATCGAGAACATCGATCAGATCCTCAGGGACATCACGCCGCTGAGCATTGCAGCCACGCCAGCCCAGTATTGCGGTCCCTATGTCCTGCTTGCCTCCCGCAACAATTCCGCGACTATGACCGGCGCCATCATCAACGCTGATGGCGGGCTCGGCGTCCGCGGCATCATGAACGTGCGCGGCGGCGACGATCTCTAGGGAGACACAGGTCATCTGACCATTGGCGGGTTCCCCGCCCGTTTGGCGCGCCGAGGTGAATTCGGCGCCTGGCCATCCGTGCTGTAACTCGAAGGAGTCTTGCACATGAAGCTTTACTATGCCCCCGGCGCCTGTTCGCTTTCGCCCCATATCGTCCTGCGCGAAGCGGGTTACGATCCCGAGCTGGTCAAGGTCGACCTGCGTACCAAGAAGACGGCGGACGGCGGCGATTTCCTGAAGATCAACCCCACAGGTTATGTCCCGGCGCTGGAACTCGACGACGGCTCGCTGCTGACCGAAGGCCCGGCAATCGTGCAATATATCGCAGATCTGAAGCCGGCTGCCGGCCTCGCCCCGGCCAATGGCAGCCGTGCCCGTTATGACCTGCAGTCCTGGCTCAACTTCGTCTCGACCGAGTTGCACAAGTCCTACAGCCCGCTGTTCAAGCCCGACAGCACCGACGATCAGAAAAACGCCGCCCGGGCCCTGCTCGACAGGCGTTACGCCTATATGGCCGAGGTGATGGCCGGCCGCGACTACCTGGTCGGCAACAGCTTTTCCGTGGCCGACGCCTATTTCTTCGTGGTCAACAGCTGGGCCGCCTACGTCAAGGTCGACCTGAGCGGCTGGCCGTCGGTGGTCGAATTCCAAAAGCGGATTGCCGCCCGGCCCGGCGTCCAGGCGGCGCTCAAGGCCGAAGGCCTGGCGTAACCGCAGCAGCGTCACGGCAGACGGCGGGAGCCATCGTTCCGCGGCCGGCCGGCAATCGCATCCCCCGACCGGTTCCGGTCGGGGGATGCGTGCCTTAGCCGATCACAGGAAGCGGTCGTAGTAGATCTGGTTGGGTGGCACCCGCCAGTCCAGCATCAGCAACCGCTGCACGGCATCGGCCATCATCGGCGGGCCGCAGAAATAATAATCGAAGACCTTGGGGTCGCCGCCGGCCTCCACCGCGCGCTTGACGACCTCGTGGATGAAGCCGCGTTCGCCGGTCCACTCGGCGACCTCCGGATCGGAGATCGCCCCGACCGCGTGGATGCGCCCGGCGGTCGCGGTGTCGCGGGCCAAGGCCTTGTCGTGGCACAGGTCGGCCGGGGTCCGGCCGCCATAATAGAGGGTGAGCCGCCGGCCGGCCAGCTTCGGCTCCCGGGCGGCGGCGCGCAGGATCGAGAGCACCGGCGACAGGCCCGAGCCGCCGGCGATGCAGACGATGTCGCGCGGGCTGTCCGGGCGCAGGAAGGCCATGCCGAAGGGGCCGTCGAGGGTGATCTGGCTGCCCTCGGCCAGACGGTCGAACAGCGCCGCCGTGCCGTTGCCGTTGGGCACGCGCTTGACCACGAAGCTCCAGATGCCATCGTCATTGGGCAGGTTGGACATCGAATAGGCCCGCGAGCCGATCACCCCGGGCAGGTCCAGCAGGGCATATTGGCCGGGCAGGAAGCGGGCCGGCACAGCCGCCTTGAAATGAAACTCCGCCATGTCGTGGGTCAGGGTCTCGCGCCCGACCAGCGTCACGGTGTGGCGCAGCGGCCGCTCGACCGGGGGCGCCTCGTTGCGCAAGCGCACCTTGATGACGCAATCGCCGCGCGGGCGGCATTGGCAAGCCAGCCGCTTGCCCCGGGCCCGCTGGCGTTCCGAAAGGCCCGGCGCGGTCGGCCATATATCGTCGATTTCGCCCGCCACGACATCAATCGCGCAGGCACCGCAACCGCCGGAATTGCATTCATAGGGCATTTCCAGCCCCGCCCGTAACCCGGCCCGCAACAGCGTATCGTTGCCGGCACAGGGGAAGACGGTAGCCGTTCCATCGATGCCAACCGCATGGATGCGCTCGGCGACCTCGGTTTCGGCAGAGACATCAGTCATCGTTCAATCCTCGATCTCGACCAGGACGTCCTCGCCGTCGATCGCCACCGGATAGGTCTTCAGCGGCTCTTCGCACGGAAACTCGGTCGCCTCGCCCGTCTTTACATTAAAACAGCCGCCATGCATCGGGCACTCGACGATATTGCCTTCGAAATAGCCGTCGGTCAGCATGGCGATGTTGTGCGTGCAGATGTTGCTGGTCACGAAAACCTCGCCCGCGACGTTGAACGCCGCCAGGGGGGGGAGGGGATCGACCGTAAGAGCCAGCATCTGGCCGACCGGAACTTGCGACAAGGAACAAACTCGAACACGTTTCGTCATCGGCTTTCCGCTTTACTCGACAGGGGCCCGCAGGCCGGGCCGCCAGGATAGGCGAGAAGATCGGGATTCGCGGATCATCACGCAATAGAATTATGCTGATGCCCGCCATTCCTGTGGTAAATATCTCCCTTTCCTGTGGTCGCCCTTTATGGATCTCAACAAGCTCGACCTCAACCTTTTGCTGGTTTTCCACCAGCTGATGATCGAGCGTCGCGTCGCGGCAACGGCAGATACCCTGGGGGTATCCCAGCCGGCGATCAGCAATGCCCTGCGCCGGCTGCGCCTGTTGCTGGGCGACGACCTGTTCATCCGCGCCGCCCGGGGCATGGAGCCGACCCCCTTTGCCGAGCGGATCGCCCAGCCCATCGCCCACGCCCTCGACACCATCAACGAGGCGCTGAGCAACAAGCCGGCCTTTGAGCCGGCGACCAGCGACCGGGCCTTCACCCTGGGCATGACCGACATCGGCGAAATCTACCTGATGCCGCGGCTGCTTGCCCGACTCGGCGACCTGGCGGCCGGGGTCACCCTCAGCACGGTCCGCAATTCGGCGGTGGACATCCGCGAGGAAATGGAACGCGGCCATGTCGACGCGGCCATCGGGCTGCTGCCCCACCTTCAGGGCGGCTTCTTCCGCCAGCGCCTGTTCACCCAGAAATATGTCTGCGTCATGGGCGGCCACCACCCGCTGGCGGCCAATGACAGCCTGACCATCGAGGATTTTTCGGCGGCCGACCACGTGGTCGTGGTTGCCGCGGGGACCGGCCATGGCGAGGCGGACAAGCTGATGCAGCGCAAGGGCATTATCCGCCGGGTGCGGCTGACGGTGCCGCATTTCGTGGCGGTCGGCCATATTCTGCACAGCTCGGACCTGATCGCGACGATCCCCGAGCGCCTGGCAACGCAGCTCGCCGAGCCGTTTCATCTGAGATATTTCGCCCATCCGGTGGTCCTGCCCGAGCCGTCGATCGACCTGTTCTGGCACGCCAAGATGCACCGGGACCCAGCCAATCAATGGCTGCGCCGCCTGATCTTCGAGCTGTTTTCCGGCTGATTCCGGCATCTCATCACTGGCTTGAATGAGACGAATAACGGGCATTTGATTTACTTATAAGATCGAGGCTCTATCCTTCGGGGAACGCAGATGGTGTCGCCTTGCTGGTCGGGTGGCGCCCCCGGTCTCTTTGACCGCCCACGGAGTTGGAGCAGGGATGATCGTCAATCAGGAAAGCCGCCTCGCCTTGCGCATGGCGGTGGAAGAGCTGATGGCCGACTATGCCGCGGTCATCGACGACGACCGGCTGGAGGCCTGGCCCGGCCTGTTCACCGAGGATTGTCTTTACAAGGTGATGCCGCGCGAAAACGCCGATCGCGGCCTGCCGCTCGCCACCATCTTCTGCGACAGCCGCGCCATGCTGGTCGACCGGGTGGTCTCGCTGCGCCAGGCCAACATCTTCCCGGTCCATCATTACCGTCACATTCTGGGGCCCGTCGGCATCAAGAGCACGAGTCCCGCCGGCATCGTCGCCGAGACCAACTACCTGGTCCTGCGCACCCGCGGCGACGGCGAAACCGCAGTCTACAATGCCGGGAAATATATCGACCTCATCGTCGAGGCCGAGGGACGGCTGAAGTTCAGGGAAAAGACCGTCCTGTGCGACACCAGCCGGGTCGATACCCTGCTGGTCCGACCCTTGTAAGCCGGAAAGGAACCCACCGATGAACGTCGCCGTCGACGCCACGCCGCAGGTTGCCCCCCAGGCTTGCCGGGTTCCCTATCGGGTGTTTACCGATCCGCGCTTCTACGCCCTTGAACAGCAGCGCATCTTCCGCGGCGAGAACTGGTCCTTCGTGGGCCTCGAGGCGGAAATTCCCAATCCCGGCGATTACAAGGCGACCGCGGTCGGCGACACTCCGGTGATCGTCACCCGTGACACCGACGGCAGCGTCAACGTGGTGCAGAATCGCTGCGCCCATCGCGGTGCCCTGATCTGCCGCGCGCTGCGCGGCAACGCCAAGCATCTCGAATGCGTCTATCACCAATGGGCCTATAATCTGAAGGGTGACCTGATCGGCGTGCCGTTCCGGCGCGGCGTGCAGGGCAATGGCGGCATGCCGGAGGATTTCGTCCTGGGCGAGCACGGCCTCGACCGGCTGCGGGTCGAGACCCTCAACGGCCTGATCTTCGCCAGCTTTTCGCCGACCGTCATGGCCCTGCGGGCCTATCTCGGGCCGGTGGTGGTGGGCCAGATCGAGCGCATCATGAACCGCCCGATCCGCGTTCTCGGTGACCAGCGGCAATATATTCACGGCAATTGGAAGCTCTATGCCGAGAATGTCCGCGACCCCTATCACGCCAGCCTGCTGCACCTCTTCCACACCACCTTCGGGCTGTACCGCTCGACCCAGCAGGGCAAGAGCGTGATGGACGAAAGCCGGCGCCACTCCCTGCTCTTCGCCAGCAGTGGCAGCAATGACGACAAGAAGGACAAGGAGGCCTATAAGGGCGCCCGGACCTTCGATACCGGCTTCCACCTGCAGGATCCCTCGGTGCTCAAGGGGCGCCAGGAATTCGCCGATGGTGTCACCCTGGTGATCCTCGCGACCTTCCCCAATTTCGTCCTGCAACAGATCGCCAATACCCTGGCCGTCCGCCAGATCGTCACCTATGGCCCGGACGCCTTCGAACTTGTCTGGACCCATTTCGGCTATGCCGACGACGATGCCGAGATGCAGGCGATCCGGATCAAGCAGGCCAATCTGATCGGCCCCGCCGGCTATGTTTCGATGGAGGACGGCGAAGCCGTCGAGATCGTTCACCGAGCCGTGGCCGGCGAGGACACCAAGGCCTCCTACATCGCCATGGGCGGCGGCCGGGCGGACGATGCCGATCATCTGGTGACCGAAGGGGCGATCATCGGCTTCTGGCAGACCTATCGGAACATCGTCGGTTTCGACCTGCCGGCATGATCCCCGCGGCCCCGCGGCAGGCCCGCGGCGCGCGCAGATCGGTGGAAACTGCAGGGGCGCCGCGCGGCAATGGCGGCTAGACAACAGCCGAACAGGTCTTATGGTCCAACGGCCACGACCGACGCGAGGCAACGCGTCGTGGCGCGCGATCCGTCGCCACGGGGCAGCACTGCCGCCTGGCGCCGGCGCGTCGCTGTTGGCGGAATCGGGCGCTGCTGGCAGATTGCCGGGGGCTGACGATCCGCCAGGGATCGACCTTGCGGCGTCTGCGGTGGTGGACGGCGCCCAGAGGAGAGGAGGCCGTCGATGAGCAGGCTCCCCAATCTTGCGGAAAACCGACGGCCGCACGGCCAGCCCGCCACCGATGGCCAGCATCACCTCTCGGTGGTCGCCCCGGACGATCATGCCGAAACCATATTGGCCCGCCTGCTGGCGGTCCGGCGGCACAGCGAGGCGCTGGCCGCGCCGCTCTCGCCCGAGGACCAATGCGTCCAGTCGATGGCCGACGCCAGCCCGACAAAATGGCACCTCGCCCATACCAGCTGGTTCTTCGAAAGCTTCGTGCTGCAGCCCCATGTGGCCGGCTACCGGCCGTTTTCCGAGGCCTATGGCTTCCTCTTCAACTCCTATTACGAGGCCATGGGGCCGCGTCACGCCCGGCCGCAACGCGGCTTGCTGACCCGTCCGTCCGCGGCCGAGATCACGGCCTATCGACGGCACGTGGACGACGCCCTGGTCGCCGCCTTTCGCGGCGATCCGGACCATGCCGCCGCGGTTCTGGCGCCCCTGGTGGAACTGGGCTGGCAGCACGAACAGCAGCACCAGGAACTGCTCCTCACCGATATCCTCCATGCCTTCCATGGCAATCCGCTGCAGCCGGCCTATGACGGGCCGGGCGCGCCGCGCCCCCGGGGTGCGGGCGAAGGCGCGGACGATGCCGATTATGATGGCGGCCTGGTGTCGGTCGGCCATGACGGCCAAGGCTTCGCGTTCGACAATGAGGGGCCGCGGCATCAGGTGTTTCTGCGCCCCTACCGCCTGGCACGGGGCCTCGTCACCAACCGCGAATGGCTGGAATTCATGGCCGCCGGCGGCTACCGCGATCCCGCCCACTGGCTGGCCGATGGCTGGGCCCGGGTGGTGCAGGAGCAGTGGCAGGCGCCGCTCTACTGGCGCCATGACGCGGCCGGCTGGAGCCAGCTGACCCTGGCCGGCCGGGTGCCGCTCGATCTCGACGCGCCGGTGACGCAACTCAGCTTCTTCGAGGCGGAGGCCTTCGCCCGCTGGCGCGGCAAACGCCTGCCGACCGAGGCCGAATGGGAACACGCCGCGCTGCTTGCACCCCTGCCGCAAATGTTTGGCGAAGCCTGGCAGTGGACCGCCTCGGCCTATGCGCCCTATCCGGGATTCCGCGCCCTGCCGGGCGCGCTCGGCGAATATAACGGCAAGTTCATGAGCGGCCAGATGGTCCTCAAGGGGTCATCCTGTGTAACCCCACGGGGTCATGCCCGGGCGAGCTACCGGAACTTCTTCTATCCCCATCAGCGCTGGCAGTTCGCTGGCCTGCGCCTGGCCGACGAGGCGCCGCTGCGCGCCGCCGCCCGGGTGGCCGACGGGGGCGCCGACCCGGACTTCCTGGCCGCCGTGCTCGACGGGCTGTCGCGTCCGCAGAAGACCCTGGAGCCCAAATATTTCTATGACGACGAAGGCGGCCGGCTATTCGACCGGATCTGCGACCTGGCGGAATATTATCCGCCGCGGGTGGAAGCGGCGTTGCTGCGCCGGCTCTGTCCCGATCTCGACCAGGTGATGACACCCGACAGTGTTCTGGTCGAACTGGGCAGCGGCGCCAGCATCAAGACCAGGCTGCTGCTCGACCGGCTGACCAAGGTCACCAGCTATATTCCGGTCGATATCAATGCCGGCCAGTTGCAGGCCGTGGCAAAGGCGCTGGCCGCAGACTATCCAGCCCTGGAGATTGCGCCCCTGTGCGGCGACATGACCGCGGTCGAAGAACTGCCGCCGGCCTATGCCGGGCGACCCAAGCTGGGCTTTTTTCCGGGCTCGACCATCGGCAATTTCCAGCCGACCCAGGCGGTCGCGCTGCTCGAGCGGATCAGGCGTCTGGTCGGCCCCGGCGGCCGGCTGCTGATCGGCATCGATCTGGTCAAGCCGCTGGACCAATTGCTGCCGGCCTATGATGACGCGGAAGGGGTGACCGCGGCCTTCAACCGCAATCTCCTGACCCGGATCAACCGCGAATTGAAAGGCGATTTTGCCGTCGACAGCTTCGCCCACGAGGCCCGCTGGAACGCCGCGGACAGCCGGATCGAGATGCATCTGGTCAGCCGGCGCCCGCAGCACGTCGCCATTGCCGGCCGGGTGTTCAGCTTCGCCCGGGGCGAGTCGATCCACACCGAGAATTCCCACAAATTCACCGTCGGGGGCTTTGCCGCCCTGGCTGCCAAGGCCGGCTGGACCATGACCCATGACTGGGTATCGGAAGCGCCCGCCTTCGCGGTGATCGGGCTTCGGGGGTAGGGCCGCTTTCGGCCGTCGCCAAGGCTAGGCCGGAGCGACCAGGCCGCGGCAGGCACCGAAGCCGATCGAGGCGAAGCCCGGCCGGCGGGCGCGGGCGTGCAGCACGACCTCGTCGCCGTCTTCGAGAAAGCTGCGGCTTTCGCCGGCGCCGAGGGCCACGGCCTCGCGGCCGCCGACCGACAGTTCGAGCAGGCTGCCCAGGCTGTCCCGGTCCGGACCCGAGATGGTGCCGGTGGCCAGCAGGTCACCCGGTCGCAGGGGGCAGCCGTTCGAGGCATGGTGGGCGATCAACTGCGCGGGCGTCCAATAGAGGTGCCGGGCATTGCTGAGGGCAAGGCGCCGGGCCGGCAGGCCCTGGGCCCGCATCGCCGGGGTCGACAGCAGCACCTCGAGTTCGAGATCGAGCGCCCCGGTGGCCTGGTCGACCGGGTCGGACAGGTAGTCGAGGGGGGCGGGATCCCCAGGCGGGCGCGGCGCCTGGGCGATCCGGAACGGCGCCAGCGCCTCGGGCGTGACGATCCAGGGCGACAGGGTGCTGGCGAAGCTCTTGGCCAGGAAGGGACCGAGCGGCTGGTACTCCCAGGCCTGGAGATCGCGGGCCGACCAGTCGTTGAACAGGCTGTAGCCGGCGATGCTGTCGGCTGCCCGGGCAATCGGGATGGCTTCGCCGGCTCGGTTGCCGGGACCCCCGACCCAGAGGGCGAGTTCAAGCTCGTAATCCAGCCGCCGGCTCGGTTCGAACCGGGGTGCGGCGTCCTGCGGCCCCTTGCGTTGGCCGGTCGGCCGGCGCACGGCCTGCCCGGAGACCATGATCGACGAGGCCCGGCCATGATAGCCGATCGGGACATGCTTGTAGTTTTCCAGCAGCGGCGCGTCGGGCCGGAACAGCCGGCCGACATTGGTGGCGTGGTGGATGCCGGCGTAGAAATCGCTGTAGTCGCCGATGCGGGCCGGCAGCTCCGGGGCGCATGCGGCCGCCGGCCACAGCAGGTCGGGGCGGGGCGGCGCGGCGGCCGCAAGCAGCCGCGCCAGCTGCCGGCGCAGGTCCCTGCGGGCCTCGGCGCCCATCGCCAGAAAGCCGTTCAGGGTCGGTTCGGCTGCGGCTTCGGCGGCCGGACCGCCGATCGCCCCGGCCGCCAGGGCCTGGCCCAGGTCGAGGACCGCAGCGCCGATCGCGACCCCGCCCCGGGGCGCGCCGCCCGCCGGGCGGAAGACCCCGAACGGCAGGTTCTGGATCGGAAAATCGCCATGGCCATTGGCCGAGGCGACCCAACTGGTCAGGGCCGGGTCGTGGGTCGCGTCCAAAGCGGGCGGGGCGGTCACGGCCGCTCCCGGTCGAAGGTCCTGGCGAGGCCGTCCCAGCACGCGGCATAGTCCGGCTGGCGCTGCGGCAGGCCGGCGGCGAAGGGTGTGACGAACTGGGGCAGGGCGGTCTCGAACATGACGGCAAGGGTGCCGGAGAGCTTGGCCGGCCGCAGCGCCGCCGTGCTGGCGGCCGCATAAGCCCGGGCATCGGGGCCATGGGGCTGAAAGCTGTTGTGCAGGCTGATGCCGCCCGGCCGGAAGCCCTCGGGCTTGGCATCGTAGACACCGTCGATCAGGCCCATGAATTCGGACATCACGTTCATGTGGTACCAGGGCGGCCGGAAGGTGTCTTCGGCGACGTTCCAGCGTTCCGGAAAGATCACGAAATCCACATTGGCGGTCCCGGGCAGGGCCGAGGGCGCGGTCAGGACGGTGGAGATCGACGGGTCCGGGTGGTCGAAGGCGACGCTGCCAACCGGACAAAACCGCCGGAGGTCATATTTATAGGGGACATAGCTGCCGTGCCAGGCGACGACATCGAGCGGCGAGGCGGCGATCGCCGCCTGCCACAGGATGCCGCCCCATTTGACGGTCAGGAGGGCCGGGCCATCGCGCTCCTCGAAGGCGGCGACCGGGCTCAGGAAGTCGCGCGTCTCGGCCAGGCTGTTGGCGCCGATCAGGCCGCGCTCCGGCAGGGTGAAGGCGCTGCCGTAGTTTTCGCACAAATAGCCCCGGGCAGGCCCCGAAACCAGCTCGGCCCGCAGCTTGATCCCGCGGGGCAGCACCGCGATTTCCCCCGGAGCGACCTCGATCACGCCAAGCTCGGTGACCAGCCGCAGGCCGCCCTGCTGGGGCACCAGCAGCATCTCGGCATCGGCATTATAGAAATAGCGGTCCGTCATGGAGCAGGTGGCGAGGTAGCTGCCGGCCGCCATGCCGCTGCGGGTCGCCACGTCCCCGGCAAGGGTGAAGATATGGATGCCGGCCACGAAATCGACCGGCCGGTCGGGCAGGGGCAGGGGGTCCCAGCGCAGCGGACCGATGGCAATGGTTCCGGCCGTCCCCGGCGGGCTGTGCCAGTGGCCCGGGTCGATCCTGGCAAAATCGCCCCAATGACAGACCGACGGCCGGATGCGGTAGAGCCAGCTGCGCCGGTTGACCGCCCGTGGCGCGGTGAATGGGGTGCCGCTGACCTGTTCGGCATAGAGGCCGTAGGGACAGCGCTGCGGCGAATTGCGGCCGACCGGCAGGGCCCCGGGGAGAGCCTCGCTGGCGAAACTGGCGCCGAAACCCGCCTGGTAATCGGTCACGCCGCGGCCTCCCCGGCCCGCAGGCGGCAGGGGATGGCCGTGAAGCCGCGGAACCGGACCCGGCCGCCGCGCTCCGGCGGGCCGTCCAGCCGATAGGCGGGAAAGCGGGCCAGGAAGCGGCCAAGGGCAACGGCTCCTTCCAGACGGGCGAGGGTCATGCCGGCGCATTGATGGATGCCGGTGCCGAAAGCCAAATGGCGGTTGGGTTGGCGGGCGATGTCGAAGCGGTCCGGATCGGGAAACTGGGCCGGGTCCCGGTTGGCCGCGCCGATACACAGGGTGAGGCGGGCGCCCGCGGGCAAGGCGACGCCGCCCAGTTCGACCGCTTGCGTGGTCACGCGGTTGCCCAGCTGGTTGGAACTTTCATACCGGAGGATTTCTTCGACGGCGCTGCGGATCAATTCGGGGCGGGCCGCCAGGCCGGCGCGTTCGTCCGGGTGTTCGGCCAGGGCGACCAGG
Source organism: Alphaproteobacteria bacterium (assembly GCA_021774355.1). Lineage (GTDB taxonomy): Bacteria > Pseudomonadota > Alphaproteobacteria > Zavarziniales > Zavarziniaceae > JAJFJE01. The sequence continues at coordinate 394 of JAJFJE010000290.1, read as the reverse complement.
CCGTTGCCGATCAGATTGGTGGTGGTCTCGTGGCCGGCATTGAGCAGGAAGATGCAATTATGCTGCAGTTCCGCGGCGCTCAGGCGTTCGCCGCGCTCGTCGCCGGCGATCAGACGGGTCAGCACGTCGCGTGCCGGATCGCCGGGCCGGCGGCGCCGTTCGGCGATCAGGCCGTCCAGATAGCCGCCAAAATCGCGCACGGCGTCATTGCCGCGGGCGAAGGCCGCAGCATCGATCACCGGTTCCAGGGCGCCCAGGATCGCCAGCGACCAGTCCCGCAGGGGGCCGCGCTCGTCATGGGGGATGCCCAGCAGGTTGCCGATCACCTCGACCGGGATGGCGGCGGCGAACTGGCCGATCAGATCGGCCCGGTCCCGGGCCGCCAGGTCGTCGA
>JAJFJE010000289.1 GCA_021774355.1 Alphaproteobacteria bacterium | reverse complement strand
TGCTGCTGGGTCCGCCGCCGGCCCAGCCGCGCCTGAGGAGATTGTGATGCCAGAACCCGCGCATCCCGGCCTGTGGGCCCGCCTGACCGGCCACGGTGCCAAGCCGCGCCCGCAGCCACCGACCAAGGCCCGGGCCCTGCTCGGCTGGGGCGGTGGCGGGGCCGCGCGCTGGACCGCACGACGCTACGAGACCCTGGCCGACGAGGGCTATGTGCGCAATGTCATCGCCCACCGGGCGATCGCCCTGGTCGCCCGGGCGGTGGCGGCGGTGCCGTGGGTGGCCTATGACGCGGCAGGGCGCGAGCCGGCCGAGCCGGCCCTGGCCCGCCTGCTCGAGGCCCCCAATCCGCGCGATGACGGCTTCGTCTTCCGCGAGACCCTGGCCAGTCACCTGTTGATCGCCGGCAATGCCTATATCGAGGCGGTCGGCGCCGATCCGCGTCGCCCGCCGCGGGAATTGCACCTGCTGCGCCCGGACCGGGTGCGGGTGGTGCCGGGGGCGGGTGGCCTGCCCGCCGGCTATGACTATCGCGACGGCAATGACACCCGGGTGCTGGGGGTCGATCCCCTGACCGGGCGCTCGGCGCTTCTGCATCTGCGCCTGTTCCATCCCCTGGACGACTGGCACGGCCTGCCCCCGCTCGAAGCGGCGGCCCAGGCGATCGACCAGCACAATGCCGCGGGCGCCTGGAACAAGGCCTTGCTGGACCACGCCGCCCGGCCTTCGGGGGCCCTGGTCTACCAAGCCAAGGACGGGCCGGCCAGCCTGGGCGACGACCAGTTCGACCGGCTGAAGGCCGAGATCGCCGAACAGTTCGAGGGCACCCGCAATGCCGGCCGGCCGCTGCTGCTCGATGGCGGGCTGGACTGGAAGCCGCTCAGCCTCAGCCCGGCGGAAATGGACTGGCTGGCGGGCCGCAACGCCGCCGCGCGCGAAATTGCGCTCGCCTTCGGCGTGCCGCCCCAACTGGTCGGCGTGCCCGACGCCCAGACCTATGCCAATTACGCCGAGGCCCGGCTCGCCCTCTACGAGGACACCGTGGTGCCCCTGGCCCGCCTGATCGCCCGGGGCTTCGCGCGCTTCCTGGGCCCTGCGTTCGGCATTGCCCGGCTGGACCCGGACCTGGACGAGATCCCCGCCCTGGAGCCGCGCCGCGCCGAACGCTGGCGCAAGATCCGCGGCATGACCGAACTCACCCGCGACGAGCGCCGCGCCCCCCTCGGCTATGGCCCGGCGGCCCCCGGAGAGACGCCATGATGGACCGGAAGATCAGCCGGCCGCTCGGCCTTGCCCTCAAGCGGCTGGGCGTCGACGGCGCGTTTGCCGGCTATGCCAGCGTCTTCGGCGTGCTCGACGCCCAGGGCGACCGGGTGGCGCCGGGCGCCTTTGCCGCCAGTATCGCCCGCTGGAAAGCGGCCGGCCAATGGCCGCCCTTCCTGTGGCAGCACGATCCGGGCGAGCCGATCGGCCGCTTCGACCGGCTGGCCGAAGATGTCCGCGGGCTGGCGGTCGAGGGGCGCCTGGCGCTCGATACCCGGCGCGGCCGCGAGGCCCATGCCCTGCTGAAGCTGGGCGCCATTGACGGCTTGTCGATCTGCTATACGCCGGTGGCCGCGGCCGCCGGCGCGGCCGGTTCCCGGCTGCTCCGCGCGGTCGAGCTGCATGAAATCAGCCTGGTTACGCTGCCGGCCAATCAGGCGGCCCGGGTCGCCTGGGTCAAGACGGCGCCGCCGGTGCCGCCGCCCGGCCGGGCCGAGGCCATCCTGGGCAACCTGCGCCGCGCCGCCCGTGTCCTGCGTCCCTAGACCCGAGCCTTCACCCCAGCCTCCCCGAAAGGATCACCATGACCGAGCTTGCCACCCTCCAGGCGGCCACCGACGAACTCGCCCGCAGCTTCGCCGAGTTCCGTGCCGCCAATGACGACCGCCTGGCCGAGGTCGAACGCAAAGGCCAGGCCGACCGCCTGACCGAGACCCGGGTCGAACGCCTGAACGGCGAGGTCGGCCGTCTCTCCGACCAACTGGCCGGGCTGGCCGGACTGCCCCAGTCGGTCGAGGCCATCGAGACCGCGCTGCGCCGGCCCGGGCGCGGTGCCGCCGCCGCCGCGCCGGCGCTGGCGGCCCATGGCAAGGCTTTTAACGGCTTCCTGCGCAAGGGCCTGGACCACGAGCTGGCGGCCTTGGAGCGCAAGGCGATGTCGGTTGCCAGCGACCCCGATGGCGGCTATCTGGTCGCCGCCGAGATGGCCCAGCGCATCGTCGCCCGGATCCAGGACGGCAGTGCCATCCGGCCCCTGGCAACGGTGCTGGAGATCACGGCCGATGCCGTCGAGGGGATGCTCGACCTGGGCGAGCCGGCCACCGGCTGGGTCGCGGAACTGGGCAGCCGGGCCGAGACGGCGACCCCGCAGCTCGCCCTGTGGCGGATTCCGGTCCATGAGCTCTATGCCGAACCGCGGGTCAGCCAGAAACTGCTGGACGACGCCGCCTTCGACATCGAGGCCTATCTCGGCACCAAGGTCGCCGAGAAGATGGGCCGGGCCGAGAATGCCGCCTTCGTCGCCGGCAGCGGGATCGGCCAGCCGCGCGGCTTCCTGAGCTATCCGACCGCCGCGATCGCCGATGGCAGCCGCCCCTGGGGCACCCTGCAGCACGTGGCCAGCGGGGCCGCAGGGGCTTTTGCCGCCAGCGATCCGGCCGACCCGCTGATCGCCCTGACCTATGCCCTCAAGGCCGCCTACCGCGCCGGCGCCAGCTTCCTGATGAGCCGGGCCACGGTCGCCGCGGTGCGCCGGCTGAAGGACAGCACCGGGCAATATCTCTGGCAGCCGGGATTGGCGGCCGGGGCGCCGGCGACCCTGCTCGGCTATCCGGTGGTGGAGGCGGAAGACCTGCCCGCCCTGGCGCCCGGCAGCCTGTCGATTGCCTTCGGCAATTTCCGCGAAGGCTATGCGGTGGTCGACCGCCAGGGCATCCGGGTGCTGCGCGATCCCTATACCGCCAAGCCCCAGGTCAAGTTCTACACCACCAGGCGGGTGGGCGGCGATGTCCTCGACTTCGACGCCATCAAGCTGATGACCTTCGCCTGACCCCGACCCCTTTGGAGAGCGACACATGACCACACGCGATTTGCACACCCGCCTGGCGGCCGGCCTCAGCCTGGCCCCCGCCACCCGCAATGCCAGCGCCACCGGCAGCGCGGTCGACCTGACCGGCTATGACTCGGCCACCCTTCTGGTGCAGTTCGGGGCCTGGACCGACGGCAGCCATGCCCCCGGCCTGGAAGCCTCCAGCGACGGCGTCTCCTATGCGCCGGTGCCGGACGAAGACCTGAGCGCCACCCCGGCCGCGCTGAGCGGTGCCGGCGGCGCCAATGCCGCGCAACTGGTCGGCTATCGCGGTGCCGGACGCTTTTTGCGGGCCACGCTGACGGTGGCCGGCGCCACCACCGGCGCGGCCATGGCGGCGGCGATCCTGCGCGGCCACGGCCATCTGCAGGGTCTGTGACATGGCGCGGCTCGAACGCCTCGAGGATCCGGCGGTCGAGCCGCTCGCCCTCGCCGAAACCCGGCTGCATCTGCGCCTCGACGACGATGCCGAGGACGAACTGGTGCTCGACCTGATCAAGGCCGCCCGCGAGATCGCCGAGGCGGAAACCCGCCGCGCCCTGATCCGGCGCGGCTTCCGCCTGTGGCTCGATGCCTGGCCGGTGGGGCGGCGAGCGGTGGAACTGCCGTTGCCGCCGCTGGCGGCCATCACCGACGTGACGCTCTACGACGCCGAGGGCAGCCCCTCCCTGCTCGGCGCCGAGGCCTGGCTGGCCGATACCATCGGCGAGCCAGGCCGCCTCGTGCTCCGGGCCGGAATCCCCTCGCCGGTCCCGGGGCGCGAGGCCAACGGCATCGCCATCTCCTATGCCGCAGGCTATGGCCCGGCGGCGGCCGACGTGCCCGAGGCATTGCGCCGGGGCATGGCCCTGCTGGTCGGCCATCTGTTCGAATGCCGCGAGGCGGGCGCCGCCGCCACCGTCGATGCCCTGCCATATGGCGTTGCCCGGCTGTGGGCGCCGTTCCGCCGGGTGCGGCTGTGATCGGCCGGCTGCGCGAGCGCATCGGCTTCGAGCGGCCGCTGCTCGGGGCCGATGGCGCCGGCGGCGGCAGCCTGGCCTGGGCGGCCCTCGATGCCCAGCCGATGGTCTGGGCCCGGGTCGAGGCCGTGACCGGAACCGAGCCGGTGGCCGCCGACCAGCGCCAGGCCGAGGTCATCTACCGCATTACCTTGCGCCGGCGCTGGGACCTGACCGCCGCGTGCCGGGTGACCTGGCGCGGCCAGGTGCTCGACATCCTGGCGATTCTACCTGACGAAAGGCGGGCCTACATGACACTGCTGGCGCGCGCAGGTGGCGGGCAATGAGCCGATGGGGGCGCCTGGCCGCGCGGGTTGACGCCGCCCTGGAGCATGGCCTCGCCGAGGCTGGGGATGCCGTGCGCCGGGCGCTGCAAGAGGCCGCGCCGGAGCTTGACCCGACGGTTAAGGCAGCGCCGCTCCGGGTGGTCGTGACGGTGGCCGGCGCGGCGGCGGTCGGCCGCGAATTCGGCCGCCTCGACCGGCCGCCGGCGCCGGTCCTGGGACCAGCCGTGGCCATGGTGGCCGGGACCCTTGCCGCACGT